>CASEIC010000035.1 GCA_949288045.1 uncultured Mycoplasma sp.
GCTTTGGTAATTAATGTTGAAACACATTTACAAAATCCATATAAATATAAATTAGGATCGATAATTACAAATCAAGAGTTAGAAAAATACTTTAAATTAATTGAAAGTAATGAAACTCATCAAATATTCAATTTATGATAAATGGTAAAATTAATTAATCAAGGAAATTATTGGTAATGAAATTGGTAACTTTATAAACTTTATATTTTTGTATACTAATGTGAAGTTTTGTGATATAATGTTAATGTTTCCAAATGACTAATTAAATATTTTTCAAATATAGTAAGGAGTAATTATGTCAAGAACAAGAAGAGGAAGAAGAGAAGGATTTGATTATTTTGTTGATAAGTATGAAAGTACTTATCAAGATGATATTTATGATGATGATTTTGATGATGAAGATGGTTACTATGCACCAGTGGATAGATTTGCAAGAAAAAATAGATATACTGGAGAAATTTATAGACCAAAACACATCAACACATCAACACTTTATGGACAACCACAATATGGAACTTTAGAGTTTTCAGCAGTTAATGGTCATGGATTAGATCCAAATATGAGACCATTAGGTGATCAAACAATGATGATTACTTCATCACCTAATCCTTATATGCAACAATTACAACAACAAACTCAACAAGTTGGGACAACACAACAATTAGAAGGATTTAAAAACGAAGTTACTCAAGAACTTGATCAAAGATTTGGGAATGTTGATGGAGCGCTTGGAGCTTTATCTGAAAAAGTTGATGCATCAATTTCTGCATTGAGTGAAAAAATTGATAAAATGTCAAATACTTTGGAGCAAACTCTTGAAAATGACTTTAGTTCTATTCAATCATCAAAACAACAACCTGCTCCTCAACTTGCAACTCAAACTCCAGCAGCACCACAACCACAGCAACCAATGAATAGTGTTCCAAAACCTCCAGCAATGGTTGCTCCAAAACCTGTTGTGGCGCCTCAACAACCTAAAGTACAAACAACTGTTGTTAATAAAAAACAACCACCTAAAAAGAAAATATCTAAAGGTGTATTAATAGGTGGAATAATTGGTATTATTTTTGCAGTAGGATTAATTGTAGCTGGAGTATTAATGATTATGGGAGTTATTTCATTCTAGTTCCGAATTCTAACAAACTTTAACAATTAAAAATGTCATGAAAAAGTGTGACATTTTTTTATATCATTATATATTATGATTAATGTAGTTTTGTATCAACCAGAAATACCCCCAAATACCGGAAATATTATAAGGACTTGTTATGCAACCGGAGCAAAACTCCATATAATAAAACCTATAGCTTTTGATATTAATCATCCAAATATTAAACGAGCAGCAGCTGGAAGAACAATAAATGACATTGAATATGAAATTTATGATAATTATGAAGAATTCAACAAAAAACATTCAAATAAAAAAATATATTATTTAACAAGATATGGAATGACAAATTATTGTTCAATTGATTTTAAGAATGAATCAGATATATGAATAATGTTTGGTACAGAGTCAACAGGCATTCCGAAAAAAATATTAAAAAATTCTATTGAAACATGTCTTAGAATTCCAATGACTTCAAAATGTAGATCTTTAAATTTAGCTAATACAGTTAATCTTGTTGTGTATGAGATTTTAAGACAAAAAAATTTTGTTGGACTCTCGGAATATGAAGTTCAGAAAGGAAAAGATTTTATTTTAAGCGACGAATAATTATGTTATTAACAAAAAAAGAATTTCTAGATTATAAAAAATTGTTACAAAAAAAATATCGACAAGAAAGAAAGATGTTTATTATTGAGGGGAAACATCTAATTGAGGAAGCTATAAAGCACAAAAACATTATTAAAACAATAATAACTTCAGATAAAACTTTTAATGTTTCAAATGTTGATATTAAATATTGCACATATGAACAAATTTGTTTATTATCAACAACAAAAACCCCACAAGAATATATAGCTATTTGTAATTTTTTTGAATTTAAAAACATTACATCTAATGTAGTTTTGGTTTTAAATAAGATAAATGATCCAGGTAATTTAGGAACAATAATTAGAACTGCTTTTTCATTTGGTGTTACAGAAATAATAGTTGAAGGTGTAGATATTTATAATTCAAAAGTTTTAAGATCTACACAAGGTTCGATTTTTAATGTTAATATTAGAAATGTAAAGAATTTAATTAATGAGCTTAACAAATTAAAAAAACAAAATTATAAAATTGTTGGATCCTTATTAGAAGGTGCTAGTGATTATAATAATTTTAAAGTAGACAGCAAGGATAAGATAGTAATTGTTTTAGGTAATGAAGCAAATGGAATCCAAAAAGAAGTAATTGATTTATTAGATTATAAAATATATATCCCAATTAAGTTTGAATCATTAAACGTTGCTGTTGCTTGTGGAATTTTATTATCAAAACTAGCAAACACAAAGTAATAAAAGAAACCTATATGTTATATATTTAGATAATTAGATAAAAAACATATTATTTTTGTTGATTAATTTTAGAAAATTTTTTGGTTGTTTCAAGATATTTTGGTCTTGGTTTTGCTAATGCTTCTAAAATAGGTTCTGCAACCAATTCATTTTTAACAAAACCAATAGCTAACCCCGATTTACCTTTGCACAACAATTCAATAGCGTAATTACCCATAATTGTTGAGACATATCTTTCCATTCCAGTTGGTGTACCACCTCTTTGTAAATGGCCTAAAATAGAAGCTCTTGTATCAACACCAGTTTTATCTTGTACATCTTTAGCTAATTTATTTAAATCATCATAAATATGTTCAGTGGTAATTACAATCATTGAATCTTTTTTAAGTTTATTCATTTGATTATCAACCACATCACAAATTTCTTTAGTAGATAATTTTTTTTCAGCTGTAATTATTAATTCGGCACCAGTTGCAATACCTGAATAGACTGCTAAGTCACCAGCATATCTACCCATAACTTCAACAATAATACATCTATGGTGTGATCTAGCTGTGTCTCTAATTCTATCCACATTTTGAACTATTGACTCTAATGCTGTAAAAAAACCAATTGTGTAATCTGATGAAGAAATATCATTATCAATAGTTCCAGGTAATCCAATAGTTTTTACACCTATATTGTGTAACCCTTGAGCTCCGTGATAAGAACCATCTCCACCAATAACAATAAGTGCTTGAATACCTTTTTTATCTAATTGTTTTTTAGCTTTTTCTCTTACTTTAGGATCTTTGAATTCAGGATATCTAGCAGAATAAATAAATGTTCCACCCTGGTTTATATATCTATCAACTTCAACAGAAGAAGCTATTCTGATGTCTCCCTCTGTTAATCCTTTGTATCCCTCATATACTAAATATGGTTCTAATCCATTAGCTCTAGCAGATTTAACAATTGATCTAATTGTTGTATTCATTCCTGGTGAATCACCACCTGAAGTTAAAATAGCAACCTTTTTAACTGCATTTTTTTGTGTTTTTGAACTTTTTAAAGATTTTTTTGGCATTTTTTGTTCCTTTTTTCTAATGTTATTTTTGAATTAATTTAATAAATGAGTCAGCTTTTAAAGAAGCTCCTCCAACTAATGCACCATCAACATCTGGTTGTTTTAGCAAGTCATTAATTGGATCAGGAGTTACTGATCCTCCATATTGAATTAATGTATTTTTAGATGTCAATTTTCTAATGTGTTTACACATATCTTGTGCATAATCATTTGTAGCTGTTTTACCTGTTCCGATTGCTCAAACTGGCTCATATGCAATAACAATTTTAGATAAATCAAGCCCCTTAATACATTCTTTTACTTGTTTTTCAACAACTTTTTTACCCTTTTTAGCTTCATATTCAGAAAGAGTTTCACCAACACAAATTATTGGTGTTATTCCATTTTCTAGTGCAGTTTTGGCTTTTTCATTGATGTATTTGTTTGTTTCACCATGATATGTTCTTCTTTCAGAATGACCAATAACTGCATAAGATACTCCCAATTCATTTAGCATTAATGCACTAATTTCTCCTGTAAATGCTCCACTTAGGTGTTTTGAAATGTCTTGTGAAGATATAACAAATTTTTTATTTGGTCTATTTTCTATAGCTGCTTGCAAATCGCAAGATGGTGCAGCAATACCATAAATGGTATTTGTCTTAAATTTAATATTTTTTGACAATTTTGCAAAATCTTTGAAAAATTCTTTTACTTCTTTTGGAGTTTTGTTCATTTTTCAATTACCAATAATAATTTTTTTTCTCATTTTCTTTCCTTAGTGTTTGAATTTGAAAATTCATTTTATTTTTATAAATTTCAATTTCAAATTATACAACAAAAGAAATGAGAAAAATGTTTAGAAATATTTAGCTACAAACTAAAAGTGCATTTTTAATAAAAATTATCATTTTATGGTAAAATGTTTTTGCAATATTTATACTTTAGTGATAGTTTTCATATGTTTAAATTTAGACGTGAAAATTCAAAGTATAAATTTATAAAGCAAAGGAGAAAAAATGAGCGATAGAAAAGACTTAGAACAACAAATGGAAATTGAGAATTTAATCAATGAAATTGAAATGCAACAAACAAGACAACTTGAAATATCTAAAATGCAAGAATATGAAATTGCAGATTTAAGTAAAGAAGTTGAAGAAATTTCTGCTGAAAAAAATGAAATTGAAAAAGAAGCAAAAGTTAAAGAAAAAGAATTAAAAGAAGAGTTTAAAAATACTAAAAAAGAAATGAAAGATGAATTTAATAATCAACTTGCAAAAGAAGTTGAAGATGTTAAATTTAAAGAAAAAAGCAATTTTGAAATAAGCAAACAAAAATCAGAAATTGAAAATCTAAAAAAACAATTAGAAGCTCAACAAGCTCAATATGCTGAACTTACAAGACAAAAAGAAGAACAAATTATAAACTTAAAAAATGAATTTAAAGAAGAATTGAAAGATTTAAAAGAAGCAGAAAAAGAAAACTATGAAAAACGTAGAAGTCAAGAAAAAGTAGAAGAACTTCAAAAACAACTTGTTCAAGAACAAGCAAAACAAGCTGAATTAATAAAAGTTAAAGAACAAGAAATTATCAAAAAACAAGAAGAAATGCAAGCAAAATTAAAATCTGATATGGAAGCTCAAAAAGCTCAACAAGAAATTGAAAATTTAAAAAGACAAATTGAAGTGCAACATACACAAGAAATTGAATATACAAATAAATTAAGTGATGAAATTGATTACTTAAGAAATGAAATGGAAGCTCAAAAAGCTCAACAACAAGAGTTAGCTAAGGAAAAATCAAAAGAAGTAGAAGAACTTCAAAAAAGATTGCAAGAGCAAACACAAGAACTTGAATCTATTAAAAATGATAGATACGAAAGAGATGCAAGATTTAATTCATATAAAGAAAGATTGAATAGAATTGCAAAAACACAAGAAATGCACATCAATTCTTTCCACAATCCTTTTAGAAGAAGAAAATAAAATTAAGAATCCCTTAAAGATAGGGATTTTTAATTCATGAATATACTTTATGATATAAAATTATGAATAAGTATGATTAAGGTTATTGTTGATAAGAAAAATAAAATTAATACTCTTTACCATGTAAAGAATTCACTAAGAAATATCACAATTTTACTATCTTATACACTTGGTTTTTGTGTATATTCATTACTTTTCCAATTATGATCAATAGATAGTTTTCTAACACTATCATGATGGTGGCTTGTAATTCCTATTCTTGGTTTTTTAACTGGGATAATTCATTTAGGTTTTATCTATAAAGGTTCTTTAATTTGCAAAGCTTTTGTAATGTTTTGTATTATGTTTTATGTGTTTGTACTACCATTTGTGATTGCGATGGTGAATTAATGAAAATAATTGATTTATCAAAAGAAAATATTAAATATGTTGCTTTAGGTGATTCAATTTCCGAGGGTTTTAATGGAAGATATAATTTCGGTTTTGCAGGGAAATATGATTCAAAAAAAGGTGTAATTACTGGTACTTCGTGGCCTTCATATTTAGCTAGATTTATAAAATCATTTAATAAATCATATTTAGAATCATTTGAAAATTTTTCATTATCAGGGACTCGACCAGAAGATTGAAATTATTTTTTAGGTATTAAACCAGACACTTTTAACTATAAAAATTCAAAAGAAAAAATTGAATACATTCAATGACTTTGTGATTCTAAAAACAATCCAGAAAGAAGAAGATTAAAAATTCAATTTAATGAATTCGGAAAAAATAACAAAAATGATTTCAATTATTTAATTAAAAGTATAAAAGATGCAAATCTTATAACAATTAATATTGGTGCAAATAAAGTTCTTCCTCAAATACCATTTGACAAAATAACTACACTAATCGTTGATGAAAAACAAAGTAAAAAAAAGATATTGAATGATATTAAAAAAATTATTTGAACAATAGAAGATGATTTGGTTTTATTATTTAATAAGTTAAAAGAATTGAATTCCAACGCAATGATATATGCAGTTGGTTATCCATCAGCATTTGGTCCATTTTGAGAGACAATAAATGAATTTTTTAAACAAATTAATTTAAATAAAAATATTATTAATTTTTGTAACGAAGAAATGAACAAATGTATTAAAAAATGTGCAAAAATGACAAATATAAATTATATAGATGTAAATAATGTTGACTTTTGAAGTAATAATCATTATAAACTATCAAATATTTTTTATGAAGTACATCCAACCATATTTGGTTACAAAAAAATTGCTCAAGATGTTTTGATAAAAATATTAATCCCTAATAATAAAATGAGTTTTCTTAAAAAAATTCCAACTTTTAATGATGTTTATATACAAAAAGATTTTGGATATTACACACAAGGTATTAATATTGTAAAATCAAAAAAAGATTTTGATAGATTGATTAACAAGATATATGGTTTAAATAATGAAAATCTTTTTAAGATTACAGAAGTAGAGCAAGGTTCAAAATTTCTTGAAAGTTCATTATTTTTTGAACAAGCAATTGAGCCAAGAAATGATCCAAGACTATCAATAAATATGTCATTAAAAAAATCATTTTTCATAATATTGAATGATGCTAATGTAAATAATGAAGAAATAAATAGAGATATTAATCATCTTTTTGAAACAACAGTTATTAGTGAATTTATATTTAAAACAAGTTTAGGTTCTAAAGTAGTAAATAAAATACAAAACAAAATTGATGATTACTATTTATCATCAAATGACAAAATGAGTAGAGAAATTTTTCTTAAAATATCATTTGAAGAACTTTTTGAAAAAGATTTCTTACTTTGATCAATAAGAGAATTTACAAAATTCTGAGCAGATAAAAGAAAAACAAAATTTGCTCAAAATAAACAAATATTTCTAAAAGTTGTTTCTGATCTTTTAAAAAAACCTCATATAAAAGTTTTGATTCAAAAAACAAATGAGAAAGTTTTTAAATATATTTTTAAAGAGAATTTAAATATAAATATTGACAACGTTAATGTTTCATATTTTATAGATGAAGCAATATCAAACATTAGTTTTATAGAATTAATGGATATCATTTTAGATATTTATTTTGTAAATGTAGAAGAATTAAAAAATATCAATAATATTAATGAGTTAATAATGCTTTTTATCAATGACATAAAAATAAAAAAATTTATAAGCAAAAGCATTCAAAATATTTTAGTTAATATTAAATTTAATGATAAATTAACAAGTGAAATTATGGAAAGATTCAGCATACCAATTTCAAAAAAAAATATAGAAATTCTAAAAGTTTTTTTCAACGATGTAATTAGAGTATGTTCAAAAAGTAATATCAATGTAGAAGTTCTACAAAAAGCAATTTTTTATATGATAAATTTCAAGATTAAGAAAATAACATCACAAACAATTTTTGATTTTCTTTTATCACTAGACAAATCAGATTTTTGAAATAAAATTAGTTCAATAAAAATAAATAAAGTGAACAAAGAATCACTCGAAAATGCAGTTAAAGCTCTTGAGTTAATATTTTCAAATATAAAAATAGATGGCCCAATATTTAGGAGTCTTATGGAATTATCAAATCCAAAAGATTTAATTGATTCATCAAAAGGGAAGTATAAAATAATTTTACTTTTGAAATATCTTGATAAATTATCAAAAACCCTAAAACCATTAAATAGTATTTTTAAAATAATGATTGATAATTTTTATGTTTCCCCATTAAAATCAAAAGATAATTTATATTACAAAGCATTCTTTAGACTTTTACTGCTTCTAATTCTTGTTCTAAGACAATTATTTCAAAAGAATTTCTCAAAAAATATTTTTATGGATGAAAAAATTTCAATTGTGAAATTTGCGTTTCAAATTGCTGGTTACAAAAATGGCAAAAATAAAGGAATTGATAATTTAATGCTTAATATGTTTAACGAAGATGGCAATTATAATCTTGAACTAATAGATATTGAAAATCATGGTAAATTACAAGTTTTAAGACTAATATATTTAATTGATGAAAATAAAAAAGATATGTATAATAATATAGTTTATATTAAACAAGTGTTCGATATTCTAAAAAATGGATATATTGAATAAGAAAGAAAGGAAAATAAAATGTTTGCATCACAACCATTATGAATTCAAATATTTGGTGAAATGCTTGGAACATTAATTCTAGTTTTACTAGGTAATGGATGTTGTTTTGCTGTAAGCCATAAAAGAATGTTTGCAAATCAACCTGGTAAATGAGTAATCGTTGTTCTAGGATGAGCAATCGGTATCTTTTTAGGTGCATTCGCTTCAACAGCATTAGGTGGTCCAGGACATATTAATCCTGCAGTATCAATTATGGAAGCATTTAAACCACAAACAACTGCTGGAACAGGATATGAAGCTTTAGCATTTATTCCAATGCAATTTATTGGTGCTGCTTTAGGACAAGGATTATTGTATGCGATGAATTGACCATTCATTCAAGAAGAACTTAATGGTGGAGATATTACTGCCACAAGAGGTGCTTCTGCAACTAACCCAGCTTATCAAAAATCATATGCTTCAAACTTCTTATATGAATTCATTGGAACAGCAGTTCTATTATTTGCTGTAATGATGGTAGGACAAGCAAGTAAAGAACCATCATCAGTACTTGCTGGATTGTCACCATTAAGTATTTTCATTGTATCAACTACAGTATTAGGTATTGGATGTTCATTAGGTTCAGCTACAGGATTTGCTTTAAACCCTGCTAGAGATTTAGCTCCAAGACTTGTTTACCAAGTTTTAAGAACAGCTACAGGAAATAAATTAGAAAAAGCAAACTGATCATATTCATGAATACCAGTTGCTGCCCCAATTCTTGCTGCTCTAATTTTTGGTGGAATTACAGTTGCATTATCTTAATTATTGCAAGAATTTCAAAAACAAAAAACATCACTTCATACACTAGGACATAAAATTGGGACACATTTAGTAGGGAATTACCCTACTTTTGTTTTTTTAAATCCTAATTCTTGGAGGATTTCAATTCAATTTCTTTTGAATTCTTTGATTATTGTAATAGAAAATGTATTCATCAATT
>CASEIC010000036.1 GCA_949288045.1 uncultured Mycoplasma sp.
ACGTTGAATTATTAAAATTAATTGATGAATACATTTTCTATTACAATAATCAAAGAATTCAAAAGAAATTGAATTGAAATCCTCCAAGAATTAGGATTTAAAAAAACAAAAGTAGGGTAATTCCCTACTAAATGTGTCCCAATTTTATGTCCTAGTGTAATTATGGAGTTTTTTGTTTAAACATAAAAGGGTTAAGATTATGTTTTAATAAATAATCTACCCCCAAAGTTGTTATTGATCTTCCTTTTGCTGTTTTTATAATATATTTTTTAGATAATAAAATTGGTTCTATTTCATTAACAATCATTTGTCTTGGTTCATTCATTAATGAAATTAAAACATCAAGAGCAACAGGTTTTTGTTCAAAAACATCCAATAATAATTTTAAATATTCAATATGGATATCTGTTAAACCATCTTTATATATTGATAAATTCTTAAATGTTTTGTAAATAATGTTATTTGAAATAATTCCTTTATTATAATAGTCAGCAAAATCAATTATTCTTTTTACTAATCTATTTGCTATTCTTGGTGTTTCTTGTGCAAACTTAGAAATAATTGAAGCTTGTTCATAATTAATTTCATGTTCTAAAGTTTTTGCAGATTGTATTATTATTTTGATTATTTCTTCTTCGGTGTAGTTTGTTAGTTTAAAAACAATTCCAAATCTATCCCTTATAGGTTGAGAAAGTTTAGAATACATTGTTGTTGAACCAATTAAAGTAAATGGTTTCAATTTCATTCTTACTATTCTTTTTTCTCCATCTGGTCCAATTGGAACATCTATAACATTATCTTCCATAGCAGAATAAATCAACTCCTCAATATTTTGACTCATTGAATGAATTTCATCAATGAATATTATGTCATTTTCTTCAATACCCGCAAACATAGTTAATATGTCTGATTTCTTTTCAAGTAACGATCCTTGAGTGTAATTTATTTTTCTTGATGAATAGTTTGCAATTATATTAGCTAATGTTGTTTTGCCTCTTCCTGGAGGTCCGTAAAATATGATATGGTCAATTGGTTTGTTATTTTTCTTTGATGATTCAATAACAACCTTAATAGTTTTTACTATTTTTTCTTGACCTATGAATTCATCAAAATTATTGGGTCTTAATGATATTGTTTTGTTGTTCATGTGAAATAATTTCGATTGCTGTTTGAACCATTTGATCAATATCATTTGTATCTTCTAATTTGTTTGATAATAAACTAATTTGATTTTCATTAAACCCTAGTGTTTTTAATGTTTTATAAACTTCTAATTTATTTTTGCTTTCGATTTTTTTATTAAGCATTGATTTGTATTTCTTTTGAAAATCAAAAACTATTTGTCTTGCAGTTCTTAAACCAACATAAGGAATTTTTGCAATTTCATTAAAATCACCATTTGCAATTAAAGACATCAATTCATTTCAACTTATTGTTAAGATTGATAAAGCAGTTTTAGGTCCAATTCCTGGTATTGATATTAAGTCTTCAAAAAGTATTCTTTCTTTGAATTCTTTAAATCCAAAATAACTATGACTATATTCATTTTTATGTTCATAAATAAATATTTTTTGGAATTTGTCAGTTTCGAATTTATCAACATTTGAAACATGAATAATATATCCTGTGTAGTTTGATTCAAATATTAAGTTTTGTTTTGATTTTGAAATTACTTTACCTAGTTTGTAAAGCATATTATTCTACTTTTCTTTTAATTTTTATAAGTACATTAACAAAACTTGTATCATTTGTATCATTAGGAATCTCATAGATTGAGAAGTCTGAAGAATTATCTAATTCATAAATTAAATCAGATACCCCAATCTCATTACTATAATCAATTTCATAATTATTAATATTTTTAAGCATTTTTACCTTTCTTTTTTATTCAAGGTAGATATGCTCTAACGTTTCTAGCACTTTCATTATACCATATCGAATTTATTTTTTTAGTTCTTTCTATTAAATTTGATTTTCAATCATATGTTTTTAATACTAAATCATATTTTTTTGGGAATAAATGATTTTTTAACAACAATATTTTGTAAGACGTTTGTTTTGTAGTAAGATGAATTAACAATGATACCAGCATGTAAAAAGTATGATATATAAAGTACAAAAAGAATCAAATATAAGAATGAGCCTATAGCACCAAATTTTTCATAATTTAGAAATTTACAAATAGTAGAAAATAGTAGAACAAATATTAGAATGGGTATTAAAGAAGTTAGAATTCCGTGATTAATATGAGATCATTTAAGTTTAATAGGTGAAATATATTTAAATAATAATCCAATTCCAAGATACCCAAATATAACAATGTAAATAATTGATAACAAATAAAAACCCGCTTCATAAGCAATATTATTGTTGCCACTTAATTGATGAATTAACATCATTAAAGGAATACAAGAAATTGCTATTATTGAAAAATAAAGCGAAATTAAAACAACAAACACAATTGATTTTAAACGTTTAATTATGAAATTTTGCTTATCTTCGTACCCGTATAATTCAGTAAATGAATCTCTAAATTTATTTATTCCTTTTGATGCAAATCAAATTGATGAAACTAAGAAAAATGCAATCAAGAAAAAGTCTTTCGTTTCAAAATTGATGGTTGAAAACATATTTGATATACCAGGTATCAAATATGGCAACATATCTTTTGATAAAAATTTATATCAATCATTATCAATTGCATTAACAACTGATGTAGAAATTATAAAAATAGGAATTATCGATAAGAATAAATACAAAGCAACAGATGATGGAATAAATTTAAATTTACTTGATGACAGTGAATCATAAGTATTATTAACAACTGATTTAATTTTAGTTGATGTAAAGTTTCTTTTATCAAATGTGAAAAACAATGAAATTCTAATAATAAATTTTATTATTTTAGAAAGAAAAGTATCTTCATTAAGATGTTTGATTTCATATTTTGATGTTCAAGATACTTTTACCTTTTGAAACTCTTTTTTTTCTGTTGGTACTGCATCTCAACCATGTTTAATTTTATTTCTTTTCATTGATGTCTTTATTTTATATCAAAATTGTGATATAATTTAAAGTAAGAACTAAATTGCTCTTGATACCTTTTTAGAATGGAATGATATGGAATATAGAAATCAAGTAGAAAAGCTTGATTGTGGTATATCTGTAATTCAAGCTTTACACAAGTATTATTTTGATGAGTGGCTTAGTTTATCAACGTTAAAAATTAATGCAAATTATGATAATAATGGAGTAAATTTAAATGAATTTTCTAGATTAGCAAATTGCTTTGGTATTAAGTGTGATGTTTTGCAAGGTGATTTTGAGTCATTTAAAAAAATAAAAACAAATGATCCATTTGTGACAATAATAAAAAATGATGCATTTTTACATTATGTAATAATTGAAAAATTTACATCAAAGGGAAATGTTATTTTTATTGATCCTATTTTAGGAAAGAGAAAAATTCATTTTAGTGATTTTGAAAAAATGTATTATGGAATTATTATTGTTTGTGAAAAAGGAGAAAGTACAGGTTTTAAAGAACAAGCAAAAATTGAATTATTTACAAATGATTTTCTAAAGGAAAAAATATTATTTTCACTAATTTCTATTTTTGTTGTGATACTTTCATTTATTGGTTCATTTTACATAAAATTAGTAATTGATCAAATTGCACCATCGAATTTAAAAGATAAGTTATTAGTAATATCAATATTATCTATTTTGATAATGGTTATCAAAACAATTTTGTCAATTTTAAATAATTTATTGATTAGTAAAATTGAAATTAAATATCAGTTTAATTTGATAGAAAAATATGTAAACAAAATATCAGAAGTTGATTTGTTAAAAATAAATCATTATGATGAAAGTATGCACTTAAAAAATTTAGAGATGATGATGAAAGTAGCTTCATTTAAATCAAATTATTTATTTGATTGAATAACACAAGTATTTTGTCTAATTTTTTCTACAATTACATTGGTTGTACTTGATATACATATTTTTTTAATAACATTAATAATTTCAGCATTTACAATTTTAATTTCATTTTTATTTAGAGGAAAGTTTAGTTCATATGAAAAGGAAACAATAAAGCAATCGATTTTCTTTAAAAAGAATTATTTAAATATTATTAATGGAGTTGAACAATATAAACTATGTTCAACTAAAACAATGTTAAAAAATAATCTCTTCGAATCGCTAAATCAAGTTATAAAAACACAAATAGATACAACTAATATGGCTTATTTTTATTCTTTTATACAAACATGTATCAAAAATATTGCACCATTTATTATTGTTGTAATGTCTTTAAATAAAGTTTGAGAAAATCAATTATCCATTGGTCAAGTATTTTTATTTCTTTCTATTTTCAATTTCTTTATTGAACCATTATCATCATTTACTTCAATGTTGATTGATATGCCAATTATGAAACAATATTTAGAGAATATAAATTCATTTTTATGCCTAGAAAACGAAAGAAAAAATGATTCAAATAATATTATTGAAAAAATTGATTCAATTAAACTAGAAAATATAAATTTTAGATACAAAGATGATGCACCAGTGTTAAAAATAAAGGATTTAAATATAAATGATAAGATGAGAATAGTTGGACCCAATGGTTCGGGTAAATCAACGCTTTTAAAAATTATTTCTACCTTAATAATGAACCAAGAAGTTTATTTTAATGGCAATCATATTGATTATTATGATCTAGAATCCATTCGCAATAAAATTTGTTTAGTATCAAATAATATATATTTACCAAGTTGTACAATTTATGATTACTTAGTAAATCAAAACAAAGTGAATAGAGATTATTTGCTCAAAAATATTGACACATATAAATTATTAAAAGTGTTTGAAAAAATGAATTTAAATCTAAACACAAGGATAGAAGATGGTGGGAAGAATTTATCATCTGGGCAAAAGCAATTTATTTCAATAATGAAAATATTTTCAAATGATTATTCTGTTGTTTTATTTGATGAATCTTTTGAAAATATCGATAATGAAATATTAAAAATCATTTTTCCAAAATTAAAAAAATATCTTGAAAATAAAATAGTTGTAGAAGTATCTCATAGAAAAAATTATTTATTTAATAAAAAGGAGGTAAATTGTGAATTATTTAAATAAGTATTTAAATTGAAAAGTTTATTCTTTTTTAATTTTGATATCTATATTAGGAATAATCTTAATAGCTTTAGTTTTAAATATGTCAATTAAAAAATCAATTAATGCCATATTAGAAGTTGATCCTTACAAAAATATGTCATTAAGATTTTCAACATCAAATATTAATTTGTTGTCATCACAAAAAGATTTATCAATATCTCTTGAAGGAAAAATATACTTTATTAATGATATTGAAATAACATATTTAGGAAATAATATATATAGAATAAATTTTCAAAATGAGGAACTTTATCAATTAATAAAAACCAATTCAACATATGATGTAAATATATTTATTGGAAGTAAAAAAATTTTAGAATACATATTTAATATATAATTCAAAATATGGATTCACTTTCTATTGTTAATGAGACAAAATATAATTTTGAATATGAAAAAGAGTTTTTGGAAATAATTAACTCATTTACAAAAATTTTGAACTATAAGACAAATATTAAAGTAGATGTTTTGATTACAAACAACAAGGGAATAAAAAAAATTTCTAAGCAATATAGAAATATTGATAAAGAAACAGATGTTTTGTCGTTTCCATTTGAATTTAATGATTTTTCTAAACAATTAGGGTTTAATTTCTTGGGAGAAATTATTATTTCTTATGAGAAAATCGAGTCACAAGCAAAAGAATTTAATCATTCAATAAAAAGAGAATTTTGTTATTTATTTGCTCATGGTCTAGTTCATCTAACAGGTAGAGATCACAAGAAATCTGTTGATGATGAAAAAGAATTTAATGAAATAGTTGATTCTATAATGAATGATGTAAAAATCTATAGATAATTAAGGAGAATAGGTTATGGATAATAAAAAGAAGAAGGATTATGTTAAATCCTCTTTTGTAGGAGATAAATTAAATAAAACTATGTTGATTAGCTTTTTAAATCAATCTGAGTCAAAAAGTATTGAACTCATTAAATATGATAAATTAACTAATGAATATGAAATTAGAATATGTGGTAAGATTTCAAATATGAAATATTCAAAAAATTTTGAAGAAAAAGTTTTGGAATTTATGTCTAATATAAAAAAAGATGTCAAAAACATCAATTCAAGATTAGACAATATCGAACAAAGACTTGATGTTATAGAAAAAAGACTTGATAATATTGAAAACTGCCCCACTATAAAGTCTGAATTAAAAAATAATAAATAACTCAATTTTTGAGTATTTGGATTATGTGTTAAAATGAAATAAGTGTGAAAGGAAAACTTATGAATTATGAAAAAATGATAGACCATACATATTTAAAACCTGAAGGAACAACAAAAGAAATAGATAAATTAATTGATGAAGCAAAAAAATTTGGTTTTGGTGCTATTTGTATCAATTCATCGTGAATAAAATATGCAAAAGAACAATTGAAGGGAACTGATATTAAAATCGTATCTGTTGTTGGCTTTCCTTTGGGTGCTGGAATAACACAATCAAAAGTGCAGGAAACAAAATTAGCTATTGAGCATGGTGCTGATGAAATTGATATGGTTATAAATATAGGGCGTTTTAAAGATGGCCAATATGATTATGTTTTAAATGAAATTAAAAAATTAAAAGAAGCTTGTGGAAATAAAGTTTTAAAAGTTATTATTGAAACAGCATTATTAAAAGATTGAGAAATTGAAAAGGCTACAGAAATTGTATTGTCATCAGGAGCAGATTTTATTAAAACATCTACTGGATTTTCATATCGTGGAGCAGATAAAAAAGATATAGAAATATTTAATAAAGTAATTGGTAGAAAACCATTAAAAATCAAAGCCGCTGGTGGTATTAAGTCCATGGATGATATTAAAATGTATGCTGATATGGGTGTTGAGAGATTTGGTACATCATCTTCAGTGGCAATATTTTCGGGTAAAACTAAAAAAGATGGTGAATATTAATTATTGATATAATTAAAGAGTATTTTGAATAGTACTTAAATCAAATGAGTTAATCAAATATTAAAATCATTTTAGATTGGTTGACAAAATACTCGCTTGTCAAGAATGACAATAAAGAGAAGGAGATAGAATGGTCAAGGTAGACCTTCATTTACATTCTGAGAATTCGAGACAAAATGGAGATGCTATTAAATGAGAATCATTATATGACTCAATATTAAAATTGAGAAATAATAATGTTAATATAGGAGCTTTTTCAGATCATAACGCATTTAATGTTGAATTTTATTTAGAAGCAAAAAATCTTGCTCTGTCAGCGGGTATTTTAATGTTGCCAGCAATTGAAATTAATGTTGTAAGAAAAGATGGAAAAATCGCAAATATAATTTTTGTTTTTGAAGAAAATCTCACATTTGATCAATTAAATCAGATAAGTGATATTTGCAAAAATGAAACACCAAAAAGAGGTATAAGTTTAAAAAAATGTAATAATCTTTTCAAAGATTTTAAAACTATAAGAATCCCTCATGTTGGTAAAAGTGATCATTTTAAATATGAAGATCTACAAGAGATAAATTATGATGCTATAGAAATATCAAACGAAAATGACAAGAATTATCTTTCTGTAATTAATAAGGAAAACATTAAAACATCTGTTGTGGCTTTTTCTGACACGCATAAGTGAAATTCATATCCTCAATTAAATAAATTGGTAACTATTATTGATGATATGGAAATTGTTTCATTTGATGAATTAAAAAAACATTTAAATTTGAATAAAAAATATTTCAAAAGGAGGTTAAATGATTAAAGAAATAATTTTTAAATCAATTAAGTCTTTTTCTTCTGAACCCATTTCTATTACATTTGGTAAAAACGTTAATGTGATTATTGGCCCAAAAGGAGGAGGTAAATCAACATTGTTTGATTTATTAGCTGGTTTGAAAAGTAATTATATATCTGATAATGTAATCAAAGCTTTGGAAAGCTATGGTTTAAAATTTGAAAAAGCAATTAAATTTAGCAATGAAGAAATTCTTTTTTCTCAACTTTCTAAAAAAAAGAAAAAAGAAAAGGAAGATGATTATAAAAATAGAAATGATGTTATTTATCAAGATGATAAAATAAAAAAAGATTTAACAAGTATTTCTGAAATTGACACAAATAAATTTAACTATATTAAAAAACAAGTTGATATATCACATAGTGTTTCTCAGTTTGTTTTAGAAATTAAAAATCTTTACAACATGATGAATAAGATAAATGAATATTTTAAAAATGATGTTGTAAATATAAATTGAACTAACACTTTCAAAATTGATAGTTTAATTGAAAATGATAAATTATCATTAATAACAAAACTTGATTACAAATCTTCAAATATAAAATTATTAATTAAACAAGAAACCGATGAATATAAGATGATTGAATCTTTTTTAGATGAATATAATTCAAAAACACAAAGATTATTGAAAGTAGAAAAGAATAAAATTATTGATGATAAATCATTTGATAAAAAACTTGAAGATATTATTTCAAAATCAATAGAAAATAATAACGAATTGATAAAACTCATTTCATCAAGAAAAAACACATTAAAAAAAATCGAAACATTTTCTAATGTATTTCAAAAAGCATATAAAAATGTTTTGGATAAAGTAAAAAGTACAGATTATTCTTCGAGTGGTTTAAAAAATTATGAAACTATGTCTATAAATCATTTTAAAAATTTAGCTAGAGATGTTTTTGGTGTGGTTCAGACATTTGAAAAATTGATTTCAAAAGAGGTTAAGCTATCAGTTGAGAATGACATCAATCAAAAAGATTCTTTAACTTTTCAAATTCCATCTGAATTTATTCTTGATGATAAAGTAAAAATTGATATTCTTAAAGTTATTTTTTATACACCAGGTTCTTCTGTCGAAGATGTTACAAAATGATTAAAAGCATTAACAGAAGAAGGTATTAAGGATTTTAAAGAAGATACAATCAGAAATTGTATTTCAAAATCTTTAATTCCAGAAACAAAAGTGTTAGTTGATTTTGGTAATGAAAAAAAAGATTATGAATCATTATCATTAGGCCAAAAATCTATTTATGGGCTTAAATATAAATTTAATAAATCTATTAATGACAATATATATTTAGATCAACCAGAAGATAATCTTGATAATAATACAATAGCCCAAGAAATATTGCCAATGTTTGAAAAGAAAAAAGATAATCAAGTTGTTATTGTTACTCATAATGCAAATATAGGAATATTAACAAATCCCGAAAGAGTGATAATAGCTGATTTAAACAATTCTAAAGAACCATACAAGATTGCTAATGTTTCAGAAATTATAAAAGAAACATCTGCATATTATCTTGAGGGTGGTAAGGATTTTCTTGAATCAAGGTATAAAAAAATTATTGGAAAATAAAGGAGAATTATGAAATTAGAAATTAAAAAAAATGATGAAAAAACAATATTTGCAAAATTTGCAAATGAAGAATTAGAAATTAGCGAAACATCTGAAAATTGAAATACAGAAGGAATAAATAAATTTTTAATTAAGTTAGCATCAAAAACACCTTCTGGTGAAAAGATTGAGATAATTTTTGATGATAAAGAGGAAAACAAAATTTATAAACACATTGTTGATTTATTTAATGAATTTGCAAAAGAATATAATTTATTGAACTCACAATAATTATTCTCAATCAGCCATAATATTTAATTTAAATTTAGCATAAAGTTTTTCACCAAATCTTATAATTGGAACAATTCCGTGTCCTTTAGTGATTTTTACAACTCTTGATAATGATCCTCTTCTAATTATATTAAGTGCTTCATCATCTTCATTATCTTTGCATTTATTAATTAGATTAATAAGATCATCATAAATCAATTTATTTCTATCATTTATTGATGTATCATGAGAAATAATCATTGATTGCCATTCAAACATGTTTTTTGCAACTTTTCAAACAAACTTTTTTTGTTTGGGTGAATTAATATCAATATTGAATAATTCATCAATAACCGTTTCCATTACACTTCTTTGATGTAATCTATTTTTAACCATTGTCTTAATATTAATAGATTGATCATTTCTACCTATGTAATAACGATATAAAGGAGTATTAATATAATAAAGTTTTTTTACTTGAGCAAATGGAATTGTTGAATATTGTGAATCAGAATAATAAACTCCTTCTAATTGTTTGTAATTAATATCTCTTAAAAATTGCGTTCTATAAATTAGGGAGTGCATTGTAATTATTGTTGATGGATAATCAATTTTTGAAGCATCAAGAATTTTAAAAGGTTCGAAGTATTTATTTCATCTATATGTTATTTGTTTATTGTTAATAACTTTATCAAAAATAAAGTCAGTGATAAGTAAATCAACATCAACCTTTATTCCAGCAATAATATGAATAATTTCAATAAAGTATTTTGTGTTAAATATATCATCAACATCAAGAACTTTAATGTATTTACCTTTAACAATTTGGATACCTAAATTTATTACAGAACCATATTGTCCATTTTCTTTGTCTATTACTGTAATAAAATCTTTTCTAATTTTTCTGTTGTATTGAGAAGCTAGGGTTTTTGCAATTCTTAAACTACTATCTTTTGACCCATCATTTACAATTACAATTTCAACATGCTTTAGTATATTTGCATCAATTGTTGAGTTATTAATAATAGAGTGTAAACAATTGTTTATGTAATTTGCACCATTATACATAGGAATTAATATGGAAAAAAGAATTTTATTATTTTGCATTTTCTATTAACTCCTTAGCAAGCTTTAATGCATCATCAATAGCTTGATCCATATTTATGTATTTATATAAAGCCATCCTTCCACATAAATATAAATTTTTATATTGTTTTGATAATTCAAAGTATTTATTGTATTTTTCTCTTGCTTCGTCAGTTGCAAGTGGATAATACGGTTCATTTCATTTGCTATCGTTTTCAGAATATGTACCCGGAAATTCTTTTCCAATAACAGTTTTGCCATCAACAATTTGTAGAGTCATATTTTTATATTCTGTTATTCTTGTCATTGTTGGATCTGCTGGATAATTTACAACGGCTGTATCTTGAAATTTTGTTTGGTTAAGAGTTTCAAAAGAAAAAAATAATGAACGGTAATCTAAACTTCCATATTTATTGTTAAATAGTTTATCTAAAGGTCCTGTATAAATGACAATCGATTCCTCGTTATTGATTAATATTTGATCACTATTAAAACTTATTAAGTTATTTGCATCAGTATTTAAATGAATTTTAATATTTGGATGATCTAGCATTCTTTCAATTGCTTTTGTGTATCCATCAAGAGGCAAACCTTCGTATTTGTCGTTGAAGTAAGTGTTTCTATATGAAAGTATTATAGGTATTCTAGCTGTTACAGATTCATCAATTTCATCAGGTTTTAAATTTCACATTTTTGTTGTGTAATTTAAAAATAAATTTTCATAAACAAATTGTGCAACATTTCTAATTAAAGGATCATTACTTTTTTTAAGTTCTAAAATAGGTATTGTTTCTTTATCTGGATAAAGATCTTTAAGTTTGTTTTTAATTTGCTCAGCCTGTTCTGGAAATGAAATATCAATAGATTTAAAATTGAAAGGAATTGGAACCAATTTATTATTAACATAACCTTCAACTACATTTCTAAAATTATTTAGTTTTCAGAATTGTTCAACAAATTCAATTACATTATCTTTTGATGTATGAAAAATATGTGGACCATATTTATGAATTAATATTCCATTTTTTTCATAATCATACATATTACCTGCTATATGATTTCTTTTTTCATATATTGTAATTTCATGTCCTTGTTCTGCTAATTTTCTAGCAATAACTACTCCGCTTATACCAGCTCCTATTATTATAAATTTCATCATTTCACCTTTGTTTTATTTATTATAAATTATTATTATAATTTAAGTTATGAAATTAATAGCTATTAGTGGTGGTGTTGATTCAATGGTTTTGGCACACAAATACAAAGACAAAAATGTTGTATTAGCATTTGTTAATTATAATGTTCGAAGTGATACAAAAGTTGATCAGAAAATTGTTGAAGAATTTGCTAAAAAAAACAATATAAAATTAGAAAAATTAATTTTAGATGGTTCTATTCCCTTAAATGAAAATTTTGAAAATTGAGCAAGAAATATAAGATATGAATTTTTTAAAAAAATATATAAAAAATATGATTGTTCACAATTGCTAATTGCACATCATAAAGATGATCAACTTGAAACATGTATAATGCAAGAATTGAAAAATAATAACAAATTATTTTTTGGTATGAAACAGAAAACAACATATTTAGGAATGAAAATATATCGCCCATTTTTAAATAAATATTGAAAAAACGAAATATATGAAATTGCTAAAAAAAATTTTATTGATTTTAATGACGATTATACAAATTATGAAGAAAAATATACAAGAAATAAAATTAGAAAAGAATTAAGTGTTTTATCTAACGAAAAAAAACAAAAACAATTAGATAAATATAATCAAATTAATGAAAATAATAAAAAAATTATCAAAAAAATAAATAATGAATATAGATTATGAAGAAGAATGAATTTTTCTATTGAAAATTTCAAAAAAATTAAATCAAAAGAAGAAGTTATTAAAAAATATGTTAATTTGAGACAAAAAAACATTAATTTAAACTCAAACATTTTAAAAAATATTGTAATTTTTATAGAATCTAATAAAAAAGATGGAGATTTTTTACTTACAAATAATAATTACATATCTAAAAAAAATAACAAGATAATTTTTAAGAAAAATTAGTAAAATATTATTTAATTAAATTTACAAATTTAATTCTTAACATTTGTAATTTTTTTGAAAGGAAAATATGGATAATAATAAACCACCAAGAAAAAGAAAGATACCTTGACTAGCAATTATCTTGTTAGTTATTGTTGGTTTGTTAATTTTTTGATTAGTTTGACATTTCACACATCCAGGTCCTTCTGAATCTTCGTTGACTCAATTGCAACAATTTATTGCAAAAGCACAAGCTGATGAAAATGATAATATATATTTCAATTGAATAAATGTTACTGACTACCAGAGACAAATAACTTTCTCATTTAGAGATGGTGATAATGGTACAAAAACATATATTATTGGTTTAACTCAAGGTCAAGCTGATTCATTAGCGAAGTATTTTAGTGGAATGGAAACAAGTATAATGGGTGAATTTCCACCATTAGAAACAATTGCAGATGTTAAAGGTAATGATGGTTTAAAATTATTTGCACATTTAAATAAAAATTATGAATTGATTTTTGCCTCAAAAGGAGTTACTTCTTCATATGTTGTTGAAGAATCGATTTGATATAAATTATTGGTTTCATTCGGTCCAATGATTCTTCTATTCATATTAATGTGAATTTTATGAAGAGTACAAATGAAAGCTGGTGGAGGATTATTTAATCAATCTAAAAATCAAGCTCAAAGAATTATTTCAGACAAAAAATTTACAGATATTGCTGGTAATGAAGAAGTTAAAGAAGAAGTTAAAGAACTTGTTGATTATTTAAAACAACCTCAAAAATATTCTGCAGCAGGGGCAAGAATTCCAAAAGGTATTCTTTTAGGTGGTCCTCCTGGTACAGGTAAAACTTTAATTGCTAAAGCTACAGCTGGTGAAGCGAATGTTCCATTCTACTTTATTTCAGGTTCTAACTTTGTTGAAATGTATGTTGGTCTTGGTGCTAAACGTGTTAGAGATTTATTTGCACAAGCGAGAAAAGAAGCTCCAGCAATTATTTTCATTGACGAGATTGATGCTGTGGGTCGTTCAAGAGGTGCGGGAATTGGTGGTGGAAATGATGAGCGTGAGCAAACACTTAACCAATTACTTGTTGAAATGGATGGAATGACAGAAAATAATGGAATATTAATCATGGCTGCAACAAACAGAACAGATGTTCTTGACCCGGCTTTATTAAGACCAGGACGTTTTGATAGGACAATTACAGTTAATTTACCAGATATTAAAGAAAGAGAAGAAATTCTTAAATTACATGCAAAAGGGAAAAGAATTGATCAGGGAATTACCTTTGCTAATCTAGCAAAAAGAACTCCAGGATATTCAGGAGCTCAGTTAGAAAACGTTATTAATGAAGCTGCTTTATTATCGGTTAGAGAAGGAACTGGAGTTATTACTAAACCTCAAATAGATGAAGCTATAGACAGAGTTATGTCTGGTCCTGCTAAAAAAACAAGAACTATTTCAGCAGAAGAACTTGAAATGGTTGCATATCATGAAGCTGGTCATGCTGTTGTAGGATTAAAAGCTCCTGGTGGAAACAAAGTACAAAAAATTACAATTATTCCTCGTGGAAATGCTGGTGGATATAATTTAATGCTTCCTGAAAAAGAAAAATATAATAAAACTAAATTAGAGCTTGAAGCAATGATTAAATCATATATGGGTGGTAGAGCTTCAGAAGAAATTATTTATGGTAAAGAAAATATTTCTACAGGAGCATCTGATGATATTCAAAGAGCTACATCTATAGCGAGAAGAATGGTAACAGAATGAGGTATGTCTTCATTGGGTCCAATTCAATATGAAGAACCTGAAGGATCAGTGTTTTTAGGTAGAGATTATACAAAATCAAAACATTTATCAGATGCAATAAGTACAGAAATTGATAATGAAGTAAGAAAAATAATTACACAAGCACAAAAAGATGCTCACAAAATAATTAAAGAAAATAGAAAATTATTAGAATTAATCAAAACTCTTTTATTAGAAAAAGAAACAATTGTTGCAGAAGAAATTGAATATATTGATAAAAATATGAAACTTCCACCAAAAGAAGAAATTGAACAAACCATCACTAGAACAAATGTATCAGTTGATGAATTGGTAAATTCAACATTAGAAACAAAGAAACCAAGTAGTTCTGAAAAAACTCAAACACAACCCTTTGATAATGAAGATGAAAATTAAAATATGAAAAAACTTTTTATTGTAGGTACTCCAATAGGGAATTTTAAAGATATAACTTTGAGAGCTATAGAAACTTTAAAAGAAGTTGATGTAATAGCTTGTGAAGATACTAGAGTTACTAAAAAACTTTTGGATCATTTTGAAATAAAAAACAAAAAATTAATTTCTTATCATAATTTCAATGAGAAAAAATCTGCAAATGGAATTATTTCGTTAATTCAAAATGATAATAAATCTATTGCACTCGTTTCAGATGCTGGAATGCCCACAATTGCTGATCCAGGTTTTAATTTAATAGAAGAAGCTAAGTTAAATAATATTGAGTTTGAAATTATTCCCGGCATTTCGGCTTTAACGACAACAATAGTAGCTTCATCAATGGGTCCAGAATTTACATTTTTAGGTTTTGGAAAGCAAACTAAAGAACAAATGAAAAATCAAATCAAAAACTTGCAAGAAGGAGTTTATATATATTTTGTTGCACCACATAAGATTATTAATCTATTAGAAGCAATAAAAGAATTTCATCCAGATAATCATAAAATTTTTATTGGTCGTGAACTAACAAAAATTCATGAAACCTTTTATGAGGGAATTGTGGATGAAATAATAGAAGAAGTTAATTCTAAACTTAAGGGCGAATTTACATTAGTTCTTAAAATTAAAAAAACAAAAAAAGAAAAAGTTAATAAATATAAAAAGTAAGATAGCAATAATACATAAACTAGTCCTAATAATGAACATACTAGAGTATTTAATATATAATATTAAAAACAGGATTTGCAATGATAAAAGTTAAGGATTTACAATTTAAATATCAAGGTTCAGATAGGTTTGCACTTGATGGTGTGAATGTTGAAATTCCTAGAGGAAAATATGTTGCAATTTTAGGTCATAATGGTTCAGGAAAATCAACTTTTTCAAAATTAATTTCAGGTCTTTATAAGCCAACTTTTGGTGAAATATACATTGATGGAATAATGATTAAAAAATCATCATTAAGAGAAATTAGAAAAAAAATTGGAATTATTTTTCAAAATCCAGATAATCAATTTATTGGTTCAACAGTTGAAGATGATTTAGCTTTCGGTTTAGAAAATGCAAGAGTTCCAAAAGAACAAATGAATCAAACTATTTTAGAATTAATCAAAAAAGTTGATATGCAAGATTATTTAAAAAGAGAACCAAGTTCTTTGAGTGGTGGACAAAAACAAAGAGTTGCTATTGCTTCAGTGTTAGCTTTAAATCCTGAAATAATAATTTTTGATGAGGTAACATCTATGCTAGACCCAAAAGGTAAGCAAGAGGTACTTGAGATAATTAGACAAATTCAACATTCAAGAGAAAAAACTTTGATTTCTATTACTCATGATATGGATGAGGCGATAATGGCTGATTATTGTATTATTTTTTCAGGAGGAAAAATTTTAGCTTCCGGGAATCCAAAAGATTTATTAAATGATAAAAATATTTTAGAATTGTCTAAAATTGATTCTCCCTTCATTTATAAGATATCTTCAAAAATAAATGGTATGAGTCCAACATATGATATTGATGAATTATTGGAGAAGATATGAAAATAAAGTTAATTGATGTAACTCATACTTTTCAATCAAATATTAATGAGACTATTGATGCTGTATCAAAAGTAAATTTAGAAATTAATCAAAATGAGTTTATAGGAATTATAGGACCAACAGGTTCAGGTAAAACAACATTAATTGAACATTTTAACGGTTTGTTAATTCCTACAAAAGGATCTGTCGAATTTGATTATATGGTTCACGAAAATGAAAAAGATAAAAATTCTAAATTGATACCAAAGAAAAAAGTAATTAAAAAATCTTGAAGAAAAATTAAAAAAGTAAATGAGATAAGAAGACGTGTTGGTATTGTTTTTCAATTTGCTGAATATCAATTATTTGAAGAAACAATTGAAAAAGATATTATATTTGGTCCTATGAATATTGGCATTCCGAAGGAAGAAGCTAAAAAAATAGCTTTTGATATGATTTATAAAGTTGGGCTTGATGCAACATTTTTACAAAGATCACCTTTTGAATTATCTGGAGGACAAAAAAGAAGAGTTGCAATTGCAGGAATTCTTTCAATGATGCCTGATATACTAGTTTTTGATGAACCAACTGCTGGTCTTGATCCTGAAGGATGTATTGAGATGCTTGAATTATTTGAAAAACTCTCAAAAGAGGGTAAAACAATAATCATTGTAACTCATGATTTAGATCATGTTCTTGAACATTGCAAAAGAACAATTTTTATAAAAGATGGAAAAGTAATTAGGGATGGAAATACATTAGACATTCTTTCTGATGAAAAATTCTTAAAAGAAAATAAAATGGCAATTCCTAAATTAATCTCATTAACAAATCAAATAAATAAAAAATATAAAATAAATCTTCCATATACAAGAAGTATTGATGAGTTTACTAATTTGATTAATGATGTTAAGAAAGGAATAAGATAATGAAGATTAATATAGGACGTTATGTACCTGGTGATTCGATTATTCATAAAATGGATGCAAGAGTTAAATTATTTGCAAATATAGCTTTTATTGTTTTATT
The DNA here is from genome assembly GCA_949288045.1 of uncultured Mycoplasma sp. Taxonomy (GTDB): domain Bacteria; phylum Bacillota_I; class Bacilli_A; order Mycoplasmatales; family Metamycoplasmataceae; genus UBA710. The sequence continues at coordinate 17,684 of CASEIC010000036.1, forward strand.
CTTTTTAGCAAACACATTTATTTTGCAAGCATTGTTGATTTTACCAATTATGATTGCATTTATCATTTCAACAAAAAAACCTTTACATTTAATAAAAATGTTACTACTTCCTTTTGTTGTTGGTTTTTTTATGTTGATAATTAATATGTTTGTTTTAGATACAAGCGCTTATACTCATCAACAAGAAGCTGGTGAAGTTTTTGATTTCAAAACACATTGGTGATGAACATTTGGTGATGGTTTGGTTAAGATAGATTATGTAATTGTTATAACTACATTATCAGTTATGTTTAGAATTTATGCAATTATGATGACAATGACTGTATTAACATTATCAACACAACCTGTTTTAATAACAAAAGCATTAGATTTCTACTTTTATCCATTGAAATTAATAAAAATTCCTGTTCATATTTTTACAATGATAATAACAATTGCATTTAGATTTGTTCCAACGCTTGTTGATGAAGCAATGAGGATTTTTAAAGCACAAGCATCAAGAGGGATGGATTTCAAAAATGGTTCTCTTAAAACAAAAATTAAATCAATAATTGTCTTAATTATTCCATTATTTGTATCTTCATTTACCAAAGCTGATGATTTAGCAAATGCAATGGAATCAAGAGGTTATGATCCATATGCAAAAAGAACATCTTATAGAGTTTGAACATTTTGATGGTTTGATATTGTTTCTTTGATTTCAATAATGGGTTTTATTGTTATATCTGCACTTTTAATAGCAAATCCAAATGGAATATTTGATTTTCCGACATGATGAGAAAACACAAAATGTATTTTCTAGGTGATTGATATGAGTGAGATAGTTAAAAATAAAATCAAAGAATTAGTTGATTTAATTAATAAATGAAACAAAGAATATTTTGATAATGATAATCCTTCAGTTAGTGATCGTGTTTATGATTCTCATTTGAAAGAATTAGTCGATTTGGAAAATCAATATCCAGAGTATGTTCTTGATAATACACCAACAAAAAGAATCGGTGCATCGCTTAAGTCAAAGTTTAAAAAGGTTATACATAATAAACAAATGTTATCTTTGAATAAAGCATATAGTTTTGAAGAATTGACAAAGTTTTTTAATGATGTTCAAGAAATAACTAATATGAATAATAAATTTTTAATACAACCAAAAATTGATGGATTATCAATTTCATTAAGATATGAAAACGGAAAATTAATCCAAGCAGTGACAAGGGGTGATGGACAAGTTGGAGAAGATGTTACAGCAAATGTTAAAAATATTATTAGCGATGTACCTTTAGAAATTAAAGAGAAGCAAAGTGTTGAAGTTCGTGGTGAGATATATATTTCAAAAACAAATTTTAAAAAAGTAATTGAAAGTGAAAAGGTTGATTATGCAAATGCAAGAAATTTAGCCTCAGGGACTTTAAGGCAACTTGATAGCAGTGTTGTTAAAAGGCGTAATTTGTCAACTTTTATATATGATGTTGTTGATTGTGAAAAATATAATATTGATACCCAAGAGAAATTAGTTACCTTTTTAAAAGATAATGGATTTTCTTTTTTAGATGATTATTTAATTGAATACTCATCTAATGCTAATCAAATATTTGATTTTATTTTAGATTTTGAAAATAATAAGAGAAATAACCTCGAATATGACATTGATGGAATGGTAATTAAATTAAATGAAATGAAATATTATGAAGAAATTGGATATACATCTAAATTTCCAAAATATGCAATAGCTTATAAATTTAATGAAGAATTATGTCAAACAATTTTAGATGATATCTTTATAACAATTGGGAGAACAGGAATTGTTACATATAATGCAAAATTAAAAACTGTTTTATTAAAAGGAACAATGGTTTCAGCAGCAACATTGCATAATTATAATTATGTAGAAGAATTAGGCTTAAATATTGGTGATGAAGTTTCAATTAAAAAAGCAGGTGAAATAATACCTAAAGTTGTTTCAGTTAACAAAAAAAATTCAACAGGTGTTTTTAAAAAGATAACAATATGTCCATATTGTAATTCAAACTTATATGACACAAGAACTTTAAATAATCAAGTTTGTTTGAATAAAGAATGTTCTGAAATAAATATTAAAAAAATCATTCATTTTGCTTCAAAATCTGCATTGGATATTGAAGGTTTGGGTGAAGGAATAGTAAGAAAGTTTTTTGAGCTTGGTTTTGTTAAAAAAATTGAGGACATATTTTTATTAGATAAATACAAGGACCAAATTATCAATGAAAAGGGTTTTGGAGAGAAGTTTTGAAACAATTTATATAATGGAATTAAAAAATCATATGACGTTAGTTTAGAAAAATTGATTTTTGCTTTAGGTATTCCACAATTAGGTTCAAAAAATGCGAAATCTATTGCAAAAAAAATTAAAAGATTTGAGAATATTAAAAATCTTACTATTGATTCATTAATTCAAATTAATGACATTGGTGAAATAACAATTAATGAATTTAGTGACTATATAAATAAAGAAGAAAATTTACACCTAATTGATTTTTTGATTTCAATAGGTATAAATCCTTTTTATGAAATAAATTCAAACAATGTTTTTGATTTTTTCTTAAATAAAACTTTCGTTATAAGTGGAACATTTAATATGTCAAGAAATGAACTTACAAAAATTATTGAAGATAGTGGCGGTAATGTTTCATCTTCTGTTTCTAAAAATACCCATGCACTTATTCTTGGTGAAAATGGTGGGTCTAAAGAAGAAAAAGCAAAAAAATTAGGAATTCAAATAATTGACAAAAACGAGTTGTATAAAATTTTAAAAATTAATGATTAAAAGTTTTTGTTTATTTTACTAATTGCTGCATTTTCGATTTGTTTGAGTTTATATACAGAAATATTCATTCTATTTGCAAGTTCTTTTCTTTTGATTTTATTCACTAAAATGTTGTACATAACCGTAAATTCTTCTTTAGTTAAAAAATCAAACAATTCTCTATATGTATAATTGCATTCTTTTGAATTAACAATTTCTTCATTGAATTCATTTATTGATTTTGTTAAAATTTGATGTTTCTTTTTTTGATATTCATCACAATATTTAGACATTAATTTAAATATTTCCTTTGACAAGAAATCATTAACATTTCCATTATTGCTTTTAATTTCAAAATATTTAATCTTATTTTCAGATTTAAAAAGTTCAAAATTAGCATAGGCAACAAGATCTTCTTTTTCAAGAGGAAGTCACCCATTCAATCTAATTATTTTTTGAGCAAATTTTAGTAATTTTTCATGATTTTGTTTAAAGTAAAAATAAATTACTTTCTCGTATTCTCCTTTTATTTTCATGTATTTTTTAATTTATTTAAGTAGTTGTCTTTCTAAATATTACAAACTTTTTTCAATTTCTTTTTTAATTAAAAATAATGAAAAAATAAAGCACTTTTTGAAGTGCTTTTCTTATCAAAATTTATTTGTGTCCAATTATTTTTTCATTTGATTTTTCTATTTTTTTTCTTTTTCTAATTGCTAATTTGGTTTCAATTTTTTTTGTGTAAATTACAACAGGTATTATTAATAAAAAAATAGGAATAATTATTAGTGCTCTTGCTCAAGCAACTAACTGATCAGTTATAAATATGGTCATAAACGAAACTGAAACAGGTATTGAAAATGAAAAAATGGACATATCAAGCATCCTTAAAGAAACAAATAAAGCTGTAATTAAAAACGTTCCAATTACAAATGCAATACCTATTAGTAATTTAATTCATCATTCGTAATTTAAGTTTCAATGCTCGGCAAAGGGAAAGTCTGTTGAAAAAAACACTCAAATAAGCAATGCAGGAATAGCAATTACAAAAAATGTAAATATAGGTTTAACAAAAGATTTTCATCTAGAATTTATTAGTTGATTATTGTTATTTTTTTTCATTTCTTAACTTTTCTAAGTAATCTATTAATTTATTAGCTTTAATATTAATTACTTGTTGTTCTCCATAAAATCTTAATGATAGAGTTTTAGATTCGACTTCTTCATCCCCGATAACAATTTGAATTTTAACTTTTGATGTTTGAGCATCTCTAATTTTTTTACTCAATCTTTCATTTCTATCATCTATTTCAACATAAAAATTATTTAATTTTAAGTCATTGTAGATTTTTTCAGCAAAATCTAAATGTTTATCATTTAGAACGGGGATGATTGCTATTTGCTTTGGTGCAAGTCAAAATGGTAAGTTTCCTTTTGTTTGTTCTAAAAGAATTGCTAAAAATCTTTCATATGTACCAATTAATCCTCTATGAATCATAATCGGGGTTTCAATTTCATTATTTGAATTAATATATTCAAGTTCGAATTTTTTTGGTAGTAAGAAATCTAGTTGAAGTGTGGACATTGTTATTTCATGCCCTAGAACAGTTTTTATTTGAATATCAATTTTGGGTCCATAAAATGCAGCTTCACCAATTTTTTCATCATAAACAACATTAAGCTCTTTTAATACTTTTCTCAAATCATTTTCAGCTTGATTTCACATTTTATCATCATCAAAGAATTTCTCTTTATTCTCAGGGTCCCTTAGTGATAGAGAAACATAATCAATTTTGATGTTAAATAGATTTAGCGCTTCATTTATCATATTGTAGCAATGTTTAAATTCCTGTACAATTTGGTCTTTTCTAACAAATAAATGTCCCTCTGTTAGAAGCATAGCTCTAACTCTTTCCATTCCAGTTAGTGCACCAGATTTTTCATATCTAAATAATGGTGATTGTTCACTAAATCTAATTGGTAATTCTCTATATGATCTTCTTTTAGAACGATATATTAAAACATGATGAGGACATGTCATTGGTCTTAAAATTAAATTTTCATTATCGCAATCAATTGGTTTAAACATATCATCTTTATAATGTTGTCAGTGACCTGATGTTTCATATAATTTTTGTTCACCAACAATTGGAGTTGAAACCTCGCAAAAACCATATTTAGAATCAAGGTTTAGAATTTCCTTCATAATTCTATTTCTTATTTTCATTCCATCTTCTAATCAAATCGGGAAACCTTGACCAGAAAGTAGATCAAACATGAATAAATTCATTTCTTTTCCTAATTTTCTATGATCTCTTTCTTTTCTTTCTTGCAATAAATTTAGGTATTCTTCCAAATCTTCTTTTGTTTCTCAAGCAGTTGCATAAATTCTAGTTAATTGATCATTATCAGAATTACCTCTTCAATAAGATCCAGCTAACGAAAGAACTTTGAAATGTTTAATTGTTTTGATTTTATCAATATGACCACCAGCACAAAGATCGATAAATAAATCTTTATCATTTGCAGGATCATAAATTGAATAATATGTTATTTCTTTTTTATCTTTAGTAAATTCTTCAATTAGTTCTTTTTTATATGGTTGTCCTTTTGTATCATATTTAAACGATTTATTCATTTTTCTCATTTGATAATTATTTGCAACAATTTTATGCATTTGTTTTTCTATTTTGATTAAGTCAGATTCTACTAATGGTTTAGAAAATCTAAAATCATAGTAGAATCCTTCACTTGTTGGCGGTCCAAAACCAAGTTTTGTATCTGGTCATAATTTCAATACAGCCATTGCCATTACATGTGATGCTGAATGATTTAATTCTTTGTTAAATTTCATATTGTCTTCCTTCTTTTTATTCTTTAGTTTTTATTTATTAATTGATCAAATGTTTTTGTTAATTCAATAAATTCTGTGGTTTTTTCTATTGTAAGTTGTATTCTTATTTCGATTTTTTCATTTTCAACAATTTGTTCTAATTCCTGATTGTTAAGTCTTAAGAAATAATCAAAATCAATGGTTATTTCTAGTGGTGAAATCAATTCTGGATAATAAACTTGAACATTTGTGTTGTAAATTGATGCAGATGAAAAAATACTTTCAAATTTTCTTTCTAATAATCATGTTTTAATCGTTTCTTTGTTACTTAAGTTATTAGCTAAGTTTATAACAATATTATTTTTTTGGTTTTCTATTTCCGCTTTAATTCTTTTTAATTCATTTTGTAAATATGTTGTTTTATTTTCAAATAATGATGTAATATCAATTTCTAAATTATCAATATTAGTATATAAATTTCCATCTGTATTGCTTCCAATTGACATATTAAAAGAAATACTTCTATCATCAAGAGAAACTACTTGATCTCTTCAACTATCTATATTATTTGAGCTAGTAATTATTTCATTAACTATATCATTGATGTTATATAGTTGTTCACCATAAGAAAAACTAGTATCTAGCGTACCCTCGACATTATCATTTCAAATAAACTTAAATTTATCATCAAATGGTGCATCGTATTTTTGTGAAATAGTATTTTCTTCTTCAATATATTTTGTATAAAGTGTATTAACTAATTCAAAAGGAATTGAATAAACACCGTTTTGAATAGATAAATGTTTGAAATATTGTCTATTTAGTGGTATTGGGTTTGTTGTGTCTAATTTAAGAATATCTTCAAATCCTTTTCCTTCTTGAATTAAATATTCATTTAAAACATCCATTTTAATTTCTTGTTCTGAAACTTTAAACTCACCTTCTTGAGAAAGACCTTCGATTAGAATTGATTCTGTATATGCCATTGGTGTGTTTGCATATGATGTCAAGTAAATACGATACATTGGTGTAGATGAATCATTAGCATTATTCAAAACAGATAATTCATTTGTTTTGTTAGTTTGTTTTATATACTCTTGCTCTTCGTTGTATGATTTAAATTCAAGTGTAATTCCATTTGTCTCTAGTTTGTTAGCAATTGAACTTGTTCCTTCATATGTTATCATTCCGTTTTTATATGCTTCTCTTGCTGAGTACTCATTATCATCATTTTCATCTTTTTCAAAAGTAAAGTATTGGTACAAGTTATTTATTCAATCTGAATTATCTAAAATAAAGTTTTTTAATTTTGAAACTGGATCATCAACACCTTGTTCAATATCAAATCCATCAAGATTAACTGATTTAGATATTTGAATAATTCTATTTTCAGTTTTGAAATTTAGTATGTAGTTTAATTTTAAAATAGATGGATTTGAAGAATCAACAGAAACAGATGAAATTTGGATATATATGTTTTTATTTCTAAGTTCTTGAGAAATAGATGTATTTGTATTTAAATCGCTTGTTTTAATATTTTTAGCATATATTCCAATATCACCGATTTTTCCAACAGATTCTTTTAATTGAAAATAATTTTTGGGATCTTCTTCAATATTAATTGCAATATTTTCAAGAATTAATTGTTCTGGAACTTTTTTAAATCCATATAACGATGTGTCTCTATATTCGAAAATTGCTTCATAATATGATGAACCTTCTCCTGCATATAATTTAAGTCCTACAACAGGATATGATGAATCAGATGGATAAGGTTTAATGTATTCAAGACTATATTGAATACCATATACTCTAACCATTTGGTACAAAATTGTTGTATCAACAAAATTAAAATCAAATAAATCATTCTCAATCGCATCATCAATTGAAATTAAAGATCTTTGAGAAGTTGTTAATTTAACTCCTGTTTCTCCAATCAATCCTTTTTTACCAACAACAGTTAATGATCCTGATAATTTGTAATAATTAGGACTCATTACTTGATCTATGAAATAATTAACTTTTTCTTTGTTTCCTTCATAATTTGAGGCAAAGTTTGTATTAAGTGAATATTTTTTGTTTTTATTAACCAAAATAGGTAAAGTAATTGCGCATGTCGCAACAGAAGCAAAAAGAACAGAAAAACCGAAAATTTTCAATAATCTATTTTTTTTGCTTGAGTTCTTGTTTTTCATAGTGTTTTATAATTATATAAAATTATAAAACTATCTTTAATTTTTGCTTGGTATAAATATTATGAAATTAACATTAATTATGTTGAATTGTCTGTCAAGCATTTTTGCTTGACACCACTATTTTTGTGCTAGAATTTTACATGAATATTAATAATGCAAATTTCAAGGAGGAAATATGGTCAAAATTAGACTTAAACGTATGGGTAGCAAGTTTAATGCTTTTTATAGAATAGTTGCTGCTGACGCAAGAGCACCAAGAGATGGTCGTTTTATTGAAGAAATTGGTTACTATAATCCACATAGTAAAGAATTAAAAATAAAAAAAGATATAGCTTTTAAATGACTATCAAATGGAGCTCAATTAACAGACACTGCAAAGGATTTGTTTACAAAAGAAAAATTGCTTGAAGAATATAACAGAAACAAACCGAAAAAGGGTTCTACTTCTTCTAAATCAAAACCTAAAAAAGTAGCTTCTGCTCCTAAAAAGGTTGAAAAAAAACCCGAAACCAAAAAAGAAAAACCAAATGTTATTCCGGTTGGTAAAAAGCATGAAGTTGTTACAATGAAAGAATTTCATGACTATGATTATGATAGAAGAAGAAAAGAATGACATCAAAAAGCAGGTCACAATGAGGTTCAACAAGTGTGTTCAATTTGTAAAGATGATGATAATTGAGCATCAATATTGTTAGATAATGATAAGCATGTTTGTTACTATTGTTGAATAAAAAAACCTGAAACATTAGAAAAAATAACAGGTGAAACAACTGTCAAAGCTGCTGCAGAAGCAAAAGAATAATTGGAGATAAATGAAAATTAATTTCTTAACAATATTTCCAAGATACTATGAAGCTTTTAAATCAGAATCAATCGTTTCAAAAGCTATTGAAAAAGGATTGATTGAGATTAATGTAATTGATTTTCGTGATTTTACTTTACATAAGCAAAACAAAGTAGATGATGAAATTTATGGCGGTGGAGCTGGAATGTTATTAATGATTGAACCTATTGACAGAGCGTTAGAATCAATCAAAGAAAAAACTAAAATAATTCTAATGTCTCCTCAAGGTCAACCATTTACACAACAAAAAGCAAAAGAACTTTCAAAAGAAAAATCAATTACATTTATTGCTGGTAGATATGAAGGTTTTGATGAAAGAATTAGATTGCTTGTGGATGAAGAATTATCGATTGGTGATTATGTATTAACAGGTGGTGAACTCCCATCAATGGTAATTGCTGATTCAATTATTAGATTAATTCCAAATGTAATTAAAGAGGATTCTTATAAAAACGATTCATTTCAAAATAATTTATTAGATTATCCACAATATACAAGACCAGCTGAATACAAAGGAATGAAAGTTCCAGAAGTATTATTAAATGGCAATCATAAAGAAATTGAAAAATGAAGAAAAGAAAAAGCTTTAGAAAATACAAAGAAAAAAAGACCAGATCTTTTAGAAAGGAAAAATCATGATAAATAATTTAATATCAAAAATTGAAGATAGTCAAAAACGTTCTGATCTTCCTGAATTCCAAATTGGTGACAATGTTAAAGTTCACGTAAGAATTAAAGAAGGGGATAAATCAAGAATTCAAATCTTTGAAGGTTTAGTTATTGCAAAAAAACATTCAGGAACAAGAGAAACATTTACAGTAAGAAAAATATCATATGGAATTGGTGTTGAAAGAACATTTCCATTACACAATCCTAATATAGCAGGAATTGAAGTTCTAAGAAGAAACAAAATTAGAAGAGCTAAACTATATTACATGAGAGACTTAAAAGGTAAGTCAGCTCGTCTAAAAGAAGTAAAAATTAAAAAAACAAAATAATTTTAGTTATGAAAAAAATTGCATTATTAAGTCCATTATCACTTATTGTTATACCAATAACACAAGTTGTTTCATGTAGTAATTCATCTCCTGATTATATGAAAATGCTTTGAGATGTTGATACTGAAAAAATTAATAAGTTAAGCTCATCTTATGAATCATTTAATAGTGAACCAATTTCAATTGACAAACTTAAAAAAATAATTAAGGGTGACGGTAGTTATATTGATGAATATACACAAAAAGCATTTGATGATGAATGATTTGAAAGCATATCCTTTGATAGAGCGCCCGGAAAATTAATTATTAAATTAAAAGATAAAAAACAAATTGGTGATAAAACCATAAAATGTCCGTATAGGTTGCGTAATGGCGGATTAAGTTGAAGAATATAATATTATGAAAAATGTAAGAATAGGAATTGTTGCTGAGTATAACCCATTTCATAATGGTCATATTTATCAAATTAATGAAATTAAAAAGAGATGACCTAATTCTACAATTGTTGTTGTGATGTCAGGACGTTTTGTTCAACGTGGTGAAATTGCAATTGCGCCTTTTGAAAAAAGAAAAGAAATTGCATTACAAAATGGTGTTGATGAATTATATGAGTTACCATTTTTTTATGCTACACAAGCTGCTCATATTTTTGCTTATGGAGCAATAATGGAACTTCATAAACATAATATTGATATTTTAGTCTTTGGATCAGAAACAGATAATGTTGATGATTTTTATTTGATAGCAAATACTATTAAGGAAAATAAAACACAATTTTATGATTTGATAAAAAAAGAAATGAAACAAGGTGTTTCTTTTCCAAAAGCTAATCAATTAGTCTTAGAAAAACTAATAGGCAAATCATTTGTAATGCCGAATGATATTTTAGGACTTGAGTATATAAAAACAATTGTTAATGAAAATTTACCCATTAAACCTTTTTGTATAAAAAGAACAATAGATTTTCATTCAAATGAAACAAAAGATAACATTGCTTCTGCAACATATATTAGAAATTTAGTTTATAAAAAAGACAATTCATATAAAAAATTTACACCAATGATTTTCGATACTGAACCTGACAGGATTGAAAATTATTATGTTGATTTTCAAAACGTTGTAAAAAATTCAACAGTTGATGAATTAAGAGAAATTAAAATGGTTACAGAAGGAATGGAGAATTTATTTAAAAAAAATATTGATGCCCCAACATATGAAGAATTTATTCAAAGAACAAATTCAAAAAGATATACATCATCAAGAATTAAAAGAATTATGCTTTATGTTCTTTTACAAATAAAAAAAGATGAATGACAAAATGCTGACTAATCAATAAATTTACCTTCTTTTTTTCATTTTTCAAGCAATTCAATATATTGATTTTCATTTTCACATTTTAGATATTCAATCAAATCTTTATCTTTTTTTTCATCTCATTGTGGACTTATTCCGCTTTTTGTATGTTTAATATATCATTCTTTCATTTTGTTAATATCATCAATAACTTGTTCTTTATTAACAACAAAAGGAAAGTTTTTAATTTTTCTTTCTTTAATAGGATAGTCTTTCGGATTTTTATAATCTTCTTCTTTTAAAAATGTTGCAACTATTCAGAATTTTTCAACCCCCATTAAATATGCATATAATTGAGCTTGTTTAAGATAACCTATGGGAACACCAAATTCTTTTCAATTCATATAATTTTTTTCACCTGTTGTTTTAATTTCTAAAATAATTTGTTGAGATTCAATAAAACCATCAGGAATACCACCAATGATTTCATCCTTATCACTAAAATAATCATAATTATACTTTTCAGGTGGATATGTTTCGACTTTAACATTTAATTTTTCTTCAATTGCTTTTATAACCATTGGTTCAATTGCAACCCCGGCATCTATATATTTTGTATCTAAAACAGGTAAACCACATCATGCAATACGACAAAAAGCACCAAATTGTGTTTTATATTCATCAACTTCTAAAACATCTCCAACAGACGAACCACCAATTTTCTTAAAACCAAATTTTCCTCATAAATTTTTATTTAATAGTTTTTCATGAAATGATGGCATCAATAAAAGAGTTTTATTTTCAAAATCTAGTTTGTAATCGCAATTATTGTAAAAATGTCTTTTTGGAATATTATTAATCATAATTTAAATTATATAAATTTAATTTGGTAGAATTTAGATATTTTATTGAGTATAAAAGATATGAAGACAAATATTATTGATAAAGTTATAAACCAAAATAATGATAGTTCTTTCATAGATTATTTTAAAAATAATAAAAAAAATGTTTTATATCTAATATTGTCTTCTTTTCTATTTGCTTTTGCTTCTACATCATTATTAACAAAAGCTTCATCAATTCCGACTGGTTTAAGTGCTATTTCCATGACTATGTCATTAATAGTAACAGAATTAAAACCTTATTTAAATTTTGTGTATTTAGCATTAAATATTCCATTGTTTATTATTTTTTGAAATAAAAACAAAAAATCTTATACATATGCAACACTTATATTTTTAGTTTCGAATGCTATATTTGGTTTTTTTATAGGTTTTGATTTTAATGGTGGTACATATGAAGATGGTGGTTCATTTGATTATTATGTTTCTAATTATCTTTTTGTTTTTTGTCCTCCTACAAATCAAACAGAGATTGCGTTTGCAGAGCATTTCAAAATAAATAATATGGCATCAGTTAATTTAAATACATATAATGAATGACTTTTGGATAATTGATATGTGGAACCAAATCAACCCAATGATATGATAACAAATACACTTTCATGAAAACCATCAGGAAAAACAATTGGTGTTGAAAAAGGATGACCAATTTTTGTCTATACATTAACAGCAGTTTTATTAGCAGGAATATCTGGTGCAATATCATGAAAATATGGTGGTTCAACTGGTGGAACAGATATCATAGCTTGCTATTATTCAACAAAAAATAAAAAACCAGTTGGAACAATTTTAATGATTATAGGATCATTAATTGTTACAGTTTCATTATTGATTTTATGATTACTTTCATCTTATGGACCAAACAAAATAAGAGAGGGTATTAATGGATTCGATTCTATATTTTCTTTACAAACACTTGCATCAGCAATTTATATTGTTTTATTTGGAAAAATTTTAAATATGATTTATCCTAAATATAAAAAAGTTAATATTAAAATTGACACAGTAAACATTGAATTAATTAAGGAATATTTAAAAAAATCTAAATTCAATCATCCATATAAAATTCATACATTAACAAGTGGATGAACAGGAAAAAATGTTTATACAATTGAAACTGTTGTTTTATTATTAGAAGCAGAAGAGTTAATAAAAAGTGTAAAAGAAGTTGATCCTTCTGCTTGAATTTCGAAAACATCAATTAGAAAAATATATGGTGCATTTGATTATTCAAAAGTTGAGTAAATTGGTTTAAAAAGTTACCAAAATAAATACCAATAATAAAAAACCA
>CASEIC010000037.1 GCA_949288045.1 uncultured Mycoplasma sp.
AGTCAATACCAAGATCTGCCATTTTTTTAGCTTCTTCTGGATCTGCAATTTCTCCTTCGCCAATAACACCATCTTCTTCACCACCAATTGAACCAACTTCAGCTTCAACAGATGCATTGTATTTTTTAGCTAATGCAACTATTTCTTTAGTGTTTGCATAGTTTTTATCAAATGATTCATGAGAACCATCATACATAACAGATGTATAACCATTTTCAAGAGCTTTTTTAGCACCTTCAAATGAACCGTGATCTAAATGTAAAACAACTGGAATAGTAATATCTAAGTCATTTATCAACCCTGTAACCATTCCATAAATTGTTTTAAATCCACCCATATATTTAACAGCACCTTCTGAAGTACCTAAAATAACTGGTGATTTAGCTTCTTCAGCTGCCAACAATATTGTTTTTGTTCATTCTAAGTTATTAATATTAATATGAGGAACAGCATATTTACCTTCATATGCTTTTTTAACCATTTCCTTTGCATTAACTAGATTTTTAGGTTTTGAAATTTTAATTTCTTGTGTTCTACCACCAAATAATCCCATAATTTCTCCTTAGTTTAGATTAAATTTTGTATAGATATATATTATACCATCTTACATGTTTTAATTATACCATCTTACATGTTTTAAATAAACTTTTGATATTTTTAAATTTTGAAAAACTGAGTTTTATATTTTATATAAAAAATAAATAAAATAAAATTTAGCACTCTAATGCTTAAAGTGCTATAATTAGGTTATAAGCAAAAATTGCTTAACAAAGGAGGTAATTATGGATTTTAGCTTTACACCTAATGAAAAAGATGTTGATTCATTAAAAAAATATGGAAAAAATTTAACTGAATTAGCAATGAAAAATAAATTGGAACCAGTAATTGGTAGAGATGATGAAATTCGTAGAGTTATAAGAATTCTTTCAAGAAAAACTAAAAATAATCCTGTTCTTGTCGGAGAACCCGGAGTTGGTAAAACAGCAATAGTTGAAGGCCTAGCAAAAAGAATTGCCTTGGGAGATGTTCCTGAAAATTTAAAAAATAAAGAATTAATTGAAATTGATTTAGCTCTTATGTTTGCTGGGGCTTCTTTCCAAGGACAATTTGAAGAAAGGGTTAAAAATTTAACTAAACAAATAAAAGAATCAAATGGAAATGTCATTGTTTTCATTGATGAAATTCATATGATTGTAGGAACTGGTAAAAATAGTTCTGGAAACGCAATGGATGTTGCCAATATTCTAAAACCAATGTTGGCTCGTGGAGAAATGATGCTAATTGGTGCAACAACATATGATGAATATAAAAAATATATAGAAACTGATGCTGCATTAGAAAGAAGAATGCAAAAAGTTGATGTTGCCGAACCATCAATAGATGACACAATTACAATTATGCGTGGTATTAAGGATAGATTCGAATCATTCCACGGAATTAAAATTGAAGATAGTGCAATAGTTGCTGCTGCAAAAATGTCATCAAGATTTATTTCAGATAGATTCTTGCCTGATAAAGCTATTGATTTGGTAGATGAGGCTGCTGCTACATTAAAAACAATCATGAATTCTAAACCAGAAATTCTAGAAAAACTTGAACAAAAAAAAATGGCTTTAGAAATGGAAAAAATTGCATTAACTAAAGATGACAAAGAGAATAAATCACAAAAAAATGAAATTCGTTTAAAAGAAATTGATAAAAAATTAAAAACAATAAATTCTGATATCTCATCAATTTCTGAAAAATGAAAAAATGAAAAAAAATCAACCGAAGAATTATCAAATAAAAAATTCCAATTAGAACTAATGAAACAAAGATTAATTCAGTTTCAAAATGAATCTAATTATGAAAAAGCTTCTGAGCTTTTATATAAATCAATTCCTGAATTAGAAAAAGAAATTAAAAAAATTGAAAATGAATCGAAGGGTTCTGAAAATACTTTAGTAAGAGATAGTGTTGGAGAAAATGAAATTGCTGAAATTGTTTCTAAATGAACTAAAATTCCTGTTTCAAAATTGGTTGAATCTGAATCGAAAAAAATATTAAATTTAGAAAAAGATTTAAACGAAAGAGTTGTAGGACAAAAACATGCTACAAAGCTTGTTGCTGAAACAATACTAAGATCTAAAGCAAATATTAATGATCCAAATAGACCAATTGGTTCATTCATGTTCTTGGGTCCAACAGGGGTTGGTAAAACAGAATTAGCTAAATCATTAGCATACTCGTTATTCGATAGTGAAAAACAAATGATTAGAATTGATATGTCTGAATTTATGGAAGCTCACTCGATTTCTAAATTAATTGGTTCTCCTCCAGGATATGTAGGATATGGAGAAATGTCTCAATTATCAGACAAAGTTAGACAAAATCCTTATAGTGTTGTTTTATTTGATGAAATTGAGAAAGCTCATCCAGATGTGCTAAATATTCTCTTACAAATATTAGATGAAGGTGCTTTAAAAGATTCAAAAGGTAAAGAAATAAATTTCAAAAACACAATTATTATTATGACTTCAAATGTTGGTTCAAATCTTATTTTAGAAAATCCAAAATCAACTGAAAAAGTTTTACAAGAAATGCAAAAAGTTTTTAGACCTGAATTTATAAATAGAGTAGATGAAGTTATTGTTTTTAATCCATTAGATGAAAAAGTTGTGGAAAAAATAATTTCAAAAGAATTAAACAACCTATCAAAAAGAGTTTTTGAAAATCAAGAAATAACAATTTCGTTTTCAAAAGAAATTAATAAGTATGTTTTAGAAAAAGGTTATAACAAAATTTTTGGAGCTAGACCAATTAATAGATTAATTAAAAACGATATAGAATCATTCATTGCTAAAAAGATAATTTCAAAGGAAATGTTAAAAGAACAAAGTTATGAAATTACATGTGATAAATCAGGAAACATTAGATTAAAAGAAGATTTATTAAATTAAGCCACAATGGCTTTTTTTAATTATTTTTGTTTTTTTGTATAATTTTGTTTAATTGAAGGATTTTAATACTTATGAATAGAAGAAGTGCTCATTCCACAAGAAAAAGAAGAATTCAATACAAAGATTATACAACTCAAGAATTTATAGAAATGAGTAAATATTATGATTTAAGACGTTATGACTCACCTGGTGTTTATATATTTTTTAACTTAACAAAAAATATTAATTATGTTGGTAAATCAAAAAATGTTTTAAGAAGAGTAAATGAACATCTAAATGCAAGGGGTAATGGTGACTTATATGCTGATTATAAATATGGTGACAATTTCCTTATTCGTGTAATCAGATGTAACATCAATGAATTAGATTATTATGAAAACTTCTACACAAGAGTTTATAGAAGTTTAACAAATGGGTATAATAAAACTAAAGCAGCCGGACCTATTTATTAATTAACATGATGAATGTTTGAATAAACTTGATGTTTTTTATCATCATTGTGTTTTGTGAATAAGAATTTAATTCCTAAAACAATCATATTTATCAATAAATAAAGTAAAACTACAAAAGTTAAAATTGCAAAAATGAATCCTGCTATTGCAAAGAATCAAACAATTGATGTTTGTAATTCAGTTCCTCCACTTAATTGTCATGAACCAAAAAATTCAAAAGCAAAAAACTTAGCAGCTAAGACCATTGATGTTGCACCTATTGCACAAGGGAATGACATTGAACACAAAATAGGTGTGAAATCTTTCATTTTCTTTTTAAATCTAAATCTAAAGATTCTATATACATAGAAATAAAGTAATAATGAGACTACAAAACCAATAATTATTGTTAAAAATAATAATACATATAGTAATGGTAATGGGTATGGATTAGTAGAAGGATTTTTATATGGTGAATTTGGTGCTAGTAAAAATGTTTGAATGAATCCAGCACATGAAAGATTTGCTGGTGCAAATCAAACTGCTACCGATGGAAATTGTGCATCATAACCACTTTCATTTTTAAATAACATTCAATATGTAACAATAGGCAACGAAAATACAAAAAAAGCATATCCTAAAAATCAAATGGCTTGAAATAATTCGTTTGGTAATGAAATAATATTATTTGAAACTGTACATGATGTTATTATTCCTACTGTTGGTACAAAATATGTTCCAAACATTTTGTTTTTGTCTTTAACATGTTTTTTTATAACAATTTTTATAAAAAAACCTATCATAATGAGTTGAATTAATAATGCAATACACATTACAACTGCAGCTGCAATTTGATTTGGTGAGAATTTAGAAGATTTATCTCACATACCAATGAAACCAGCAATTATCATTAAACACATTGAAAATGTTGGTAATAACGATACTGTTAATGGATCACTTAACTCATGCTTAAGAACTTTAGGATGCATAACATTTTTTAAAAATATCATTAATAAAAATAATGAAACTAAGGCTATAGTTATACATGTTATTCATTTTGAATCATATCCATTCAATGAAAATATTGTTAATAAACAATTTCCAAAACCACCAATACCTAAAGCAAGTCCTGTATATGCAACTGGTAAATGTTGGAATCTATGTTTTAATTTCATTTATTTTCCATCCAAAAGTGTTAATTT
The DNA here is from genome assembly GCA_949288045.1 of uncultured Mycoplasma sp. Taxonomy (GTDB): domain Bacteria; phylum Bacillota_I; class Bacilli_A; order Mycoplasmatales; family Metamycoplasmataceae; genus UBA710. The sequence goes on from CASEIC010000037.1 coordinate 4,573, forward strand.
ATTCATTGCTCTTTTAAGAGCTAATTCGTTTTTGTGTTTTTCAACATTATCTAATTTTTCATTTTGTAATTTTCTATGAGCTTCATCAATAATTCTTTGAATTTCTGATTTACTTAACTCTTCTTTTCATTCAATATCATCAGTAAAAATATCAATATATGTTTTTTCTGCAAAAACAATTCCACCACTAATTGCAGCAATTTTTTTATTCGAACCATCAACTGTAATATTTAGAGATGAAATCTCAATAGATGAAATAAATGGTAATCTATTAAATTGCAAACCAATAAAACCTTCTGTAGTTTTAACAGTAACCATATCTACATCACCTTCATAAAAAATTCCGTTTGGTGTTGATATTTTTAATTTTGTTTTATTCATTATTTATTATTTCTTTCCAGCATTAGCTTTAGCTACTGCTTCTTCAATTGTTCCTACATATAGGAATGCATCTTCAGGTAAGTTATCGTGTTTTCCATCTAAAATTTCTTTAAATGATCTAATGTTGTCTTCTAATTTAACAAATTTACCTGGAATACCAGAGAATTTTTCAGCAACATCAAATGGTTGTGATAAAAAGTTTCTTATTCTACGAGCTCTATGAACAACTAATTTATCTTCATCAGATAATTCATCCATACCAAGAATTGCAATAATATCTTGTAATTCTTTAAATCTTTGTAATATTGTTTGAACTCTACGAGCTGTTTCATAGTGATCATTTCCAATTACTAATGGGTCTAATAATCTTGAAGTTGAACCAAGAGGATCAACAGCTGGATAAATACCTAATGAAGCAATATTACGGTCTAAAACTGTTTTAGCATCTAAGTGTGTGAATGTTGTTGCTGGTGCAGGGTCTGTTAAGTCATCAGCTGGAACATAAACTGCTTGAACAGATGTAATAGAACCTTTTGTTGTTGAAGTAATTCTTTCTTGTAGTTGTCCCATTTCAGTTGCAAGTGTTGGTTGGTAACCAACAGCTGAAGGCATACGTCCTAAAAGAGCTGAAACTTCTGAACCTGCTTGTGTGAATCTAAAGATGTTGTCAATGAATAATAGAACATCTTGGTTTAATTCATCACGGAAGTATTCAGCCATTGTTAAACCTGTTAAAGCAACTCTCATACGTGCACCTGGAGGTTCGTTCATTTGACCAAATACAAGCGCTGTTTTATCAATAACACCAGCAGCTTTCATTTCATAGAACAAATCATTCCCTTCTCTTGTTCTTTCTCCGACTCCTGCAAACACTGATAAACCACCATGTTGTTTTGCAACGTTGTTAATTAATTCTTGAACTAAAACTGTTTTACCAACCCCAGCCCCTCCGAATAGACCAATTTTTCCACCTTTAACATATGGAACTAATAAGTCAATAACTTTAATTCCTGTTTCCAAAATTTCAGATGAAGATTTTTGTTCTTCATATGATGGTGCTGGTCTATGAATTGGCATATATTTTTTTGCAGATGGTGCTGGAAGTTCATCAATTGGTTCACCTAGAACATTAAACATTCTTGATAAAACTTCTTTACCAACCGGAACAGAAATTGCAGCACCTGTATCTACAACTTCAAGTCCTCTTACAAGTCCTTCTGTTGTACCCATAGAAATAGTTCTTACAGTATTATCTCCAATGTGTTGTGCAACTTCAAAAACATATCTTTTATTTTCATAATTTAATTCAAGAGCATTTAGAATAGCAGGTATTTTAGTTTTCTCAAAACGAACGTCTACGACAGGTCCTAATATTTGTACAATTTTTCCTATGTTTTTACTCATTTTGTGCTCCTGCGACAATCTCTGTAATTTCTTGTGTAATTTTTGATTGTCTAATTTTATTGTATTGTTTTTCTAATTCTGTAATTATTTCAAGTCCATTATCTGAAGCATTTTCCATAGCCATTCTTCTTGAAGATACTTCAGAAATTTTTGATGATGCCATTGTAGAATAGATAATTGCTCCAAAATATAAAGGAAGAGCATTTTTAACTACTGTTTCTGCATCAGGTTCAAATTCTGCATTTTTTGAAACCTGATTATTTTTTGATAATTCATCGTGTCTTCTTCTAGAAAATGGAAATATCTTTTTATCTTCCGGTGAATAAGTAATTGAATTAATAAATTTAGTATTTAAGATATGAATTGAATGTATTTCATTGTGTAATAGCATTGGATAAACTTTATCAACAATTTTACTTACAACTTCATAATTTGGTTCATCACCAACATTTTCAAAAGTTGAAATAATTTTTTCTTTATCGAAAACTCTTTTTAGTGATTTAACACCTTTTGAACCAATAATAAATAAATAGTCGTCCTTTGTAATTGTTGATTTAGCAAGTTTAATGATATTTGAATTATAAGCACCACACATTCCAATATCAGAAGTAATAACAATGAATGCTCTTGGTTTTGATAAATCAACTTTTAAAATTTTGCTTCAATCTTTTATCTTTGCATCCATGTTATAAAACACATCTTCAATTCTTGTTGAATACTCAGCAACTTTATCATAATATCTCTTTGCAACTTTTATTTTAGATGTTGCTACAAGTTCCATTGCTTTTGTAATTTTTCTAATTGTTGAAACAGTATCTCTTCTTGATTTGACATCTTTTAATGAAGGCATTATTTTTCTCCTTCACTTTGTTTTTTAGAATCAATTCCATTATTTCTTAAAAATTGACTAATGAATTGACTAAATGTTTCGCTCATTTTAGCTTCTAATTGATTATCAATTTGTTTTAATGATGCTATTTCAGATGCTATTTCAGAACCTTTTACATCTGATTCCATAAATTTGATAAAGTCTTTTTTAAACTGACTTATGTAATCTAAAGGAATTGGTTCAATTAGTTTATGTTTAACAGTGAACAATATTGATATTTGAATTGCTTGACTTAATGGTGAATATTGTGGTTGTTTAAGAATTTCATAAACTTTTTTACCATGATCAAGAATTCTTTTTGTTGAATCATCTAAATCTGATGAGAATTGGGCAAATGCTTGCATTTCATTAAATTGTGATAATTCAAGTTTTAAAGAAGATGCTGATTGTTTCATGGCTTTAATTTGAGCTGATGAACCAACCCTTGAAACTGAGAACCCAACATCAATAGCCGGTCTTTGTCCTGAGTTAAATAAAGCTTCAGAAGTAAATATTTGACCATCTGTAATTGAAATAACATTTGTTGGAATATAAGCCGAAATATCTCCTGATTGTGTTTCAATAATTGGTAATGCTGTAATTGAACCACCACCATTTTGTTTGTTTACTCTTGCAGCTCTTTCTAACAATTGAGAGTGAAGATAGAAAACATCTCCTGGATAAGCTTCACGACCAGGCGGTCTTCTTAATAATAGTGATAGTGTTCTATATGCAACGGCATGTTTTGATAGATCATCATAAACAATTAAAACATCTTTACCATTTTCCATTCACTCTTCTGCAATTGTTACTCCTGTATATGGAGCTAAGTATTGTAAAGGCGCTAATTCAGAAGCTCCAGCAACAACAATTGTTGTATATTCCATTGCTCCAGCAACTTTTAATTTTTGTACTATTTGAGCAACTGTTGAATTTTTTTGTCCAATTGCAACATAAATACATTTAACATTTTTACCTTTTTGATTAAGAATTGCATCAATAGCAATAGATGTTTTTCCTGTTTGACGATCACCAATAATTAATTCTCTTTGACCTTTACCAATTGGTACTAATGAATCAATACAAATCAAACCCGTTTCCATAGGTTCACTAACAGATTCACGTGTCATAACTCCTGGTGCAATTCTAAATACCATTCTTTCTTTTCTAGTATTAATTTGACCTTTACCATCAATTGGTTCACCAAGTGCATTAACTACACGACCAACTAATTCGTCACCAACTCCAACTGAAACAACTTTTTTTGTTCTTCTTACTTTTCCGCCCTCTTTAATTGAATCAGCAGAACCCATAAGAACAACACCAACAGCTTCTTCTTCTAAATTTAAAGCAAGACCATAAATGTCATTACCAAATTCAAGAAGTTCTCCAAGTTTGACTTTATCTAAACCAGATACTAAAGCTATTCCATCACCAACCGAAAGAATAGTCCCTTCTTCAGTTTCTTTTTCATGTGATTTTTTTGAAAATTCTTTTATTTGTTTCTTAATGATTGAAGAAATATCACTTGCACTTAAAGCCATAATTAAACACCTCCTTTTTTACCTTTTTCTTTTAATGTTTTTGAGATAAGCTCTAATTCATATTTAATCGAGTCCTCAATTACATTTGACCCAACTTCGATTCTAAAACCACCAATTAATTCTTTGTCAATCAAATTTTTTAAGTAAATTTTTGACTCATATTGTTTTTCTAATTTTTGTTCAAGATTTTTAATTTGTGTAGCACTTAACGGATAAGTTGAATAAACTATACCACTTTTAACATTTAATAGTTCTTGTAAATGTTTCATTAGGTTTTTAAGAATGTCATCAAAATATCTAAATTGATTTTTTGAAGCTAAGATTTTCATTACATTAATAAATGATCAATGAATTTCTTTAAAAGTTTTATCGATTATTGATTCTTTTTCTAAGGATGTTATTTTATAACTATCCAAAATCTTTTCAAAATCAGGTTGATCTTCTAAACTTGAAATTAATAAAGATGTTTGATTATAAAATTCTTTTATTTTTTTTTCTTCTTTTGCTATATCTAGTAAAGCCAATGAGTAACCTATTTTTGTTTCTGTTTTAAACATTATCTTTGTCCTAAATATTCATCTAAGTATTTTTTGGCTTCATTTTCAGAAATTTTGTCTTTAATGATTTGACCAGATATCTCCATTGCTACTGAAACAATTTCATTGTATGAATCTTGTTCCAATGCTCTTTTTTTAGCTTTTATATCATCCTTTGCTTCTCTAACTAATCTTTCTGCTTCTTGTTTTCCTTGTTCAATATATTGATTTTTTATAATTTCAGCTTCATGTTTTGCTTTTGCAACTAAATCATTTCCGACAGATTTTGATTCTTGTAGTTTAATCCTTGCTTCTGCTTCTAAATCAAAAGCATTTTTCTTAGCTTGAATTGACTCATTAATATTTGACTGAATAAAATCTTTTCTTTTTTTAACCATTTTTTTAATTGGTTTGTATAAGAAAAATGTTAATATCAAGAAAACTAAACACAATGCTCCTAGAGTAGCTACCATCATATAAATAGATGGCATTAATTGGTCCATTTTTTCTGAAAGAGAATCTTGACCAATTTGCTCTCCAGTTGAAAATGTTTGGATTTGATCAGTTACTTTTTCTAAAATTTCAACCATTTTAAGTCCTTTGTTATTTTGCTGGGTTGAAAACGAAAATTAATAAGATAGCTATAACCAATGCATAAATAGCTGATGATTCTGTAATAGCAAGACCCATAATAAGCATTTTTCTAATTGCTGCTTCGGCTTCTGGGTTTCTTCCTACTGCATCACAAGCTCTACCTGTTGCATATCCTTGTCCCACTCCAGTACCTAGTACTCCAATACCTGCTAGTCCAGCACCAACTGCTGCTAGTCCATATCCAATTACTGCTTCTGCTGCCATATAATTCTCTCCTTTTTATTTTTTTGTTTTATATATTATTGTAATACTTCTTGTTTAAGATTACTATCTACAAAAATTTCTTCATTTTTTTCTTGTTTAATTTGTTTTTTACTTTGTTTTTCTGCCTGTATTTCTAAACCTGCATTTACTTCTTGCGATCAATATATACCTGTTAATAATGCAAAAACATATGCTTGAATCAATCCATCAAATACATCAAAGTATAAATGGAATCAAGGGGCTACAATCATACCTAGTAAGTTGATTTGCCCAATAACAGGAATAAAACTTCATATAAATGCTGTGAATCAATAAATCATATACATAATGACTGTTCCACCTATAATATTTCCAAATATCCTAAATGATATTGAAATAAGTGGCGAGAATTGTCCAATTAATTCAATTGGATTCATGTATTTTTTAAAAAAAGATAATTTTTGATAAATTATTCCAAATACATAAATGCCAATTCATGTTATTAATCCAAGCGTTAATGAAACACTATAAGAAGTTACTGCGGGTTCTAATGATAATAGTCCTGCTAAATTCCCAACTGCAAGAAATGAAAATAGAGTAAATAAATAAGGTCCTACTCTATCAATTTTTCCTTCACTAATACTTGCAAATTCTCCATCAAATAATCCAACATATTGTTCTGCTGCAAACACGATACCTTTTGGGGCTTCATCAGGTTTAACTTTTTTAACCTTTACATAAACAATTATTGAAATTACCGTTAGAACAATAACAACATAAATAAGTGTTAATAGTTGGGGTTGGTTTCAGACAAATAGATTTTCACCTAAAACATCCATTTTTCCCCCTTTAGTTATTTTTAATAAACAAGTTTGAAATAATAATTGAAGTAGGGATTGTTATGCATCCATATATATATGTGAATACATTAAAAATTCCATTTGTTCAAGATTCTTTTAATAAATTATTAGCAAAAAGAATTCCAATTAATACTCCTCCCAACAATAAGATTCAAATTAATGTCTTACACATCGACAAGAAGAAAGAAAACTTAAATGATCTTCTTTTTGATAATAATTGAGTTATAAATAGTTTATCCAATAAATATGATAAAGCTCCTATAATTAATCCAATAATGTAACCAGTTAGTAAAGATCAATTAATGAAACTGACTATTGAAAAAGTAATTATACTTAATAAACTTATCACAAAAATAGTGATAAATAGCTTGTTTTTTAGTACTTTTATCATAATTTATAACGTCTTTTATAGGTATTGCTACACGTAATACCTACTTTGTATTTTAGTACTATTTTTTTATTTTCACAAAAAATATTTTTACTTTAATTGTTGAATGAATTGTAATTATTTTGTTAAAATAATTGTGTTACTTAAAGTAACCGTTCTAAAGAAGGTTTTCAAATAACGTAAGTTATACCTCAAAGGCGAGCCACATTTAAGAATACTTTAAATGTTGCTAATTAACTACCAAAGGAGATAAAATGATAGCAATTATCAAAACTGGTGGTAAGCAATTACTTGTTAAAAAAGATGAAGTTATTTTTATTGAAAAAGTAGAAGGCAAAGAAGGAGATAAAATAACTTTTGATCAAGTTTTACTTGTTGGAGATAAAATTGGTACACCTTTAGTTCAAGGTGCAATTGTTACAGGAACAATAGAAAAACAAGGAAAAGCTAAAAAAATTATTGTTTACCGTCATAATGCAAAATCAACACACAAAAGAAAATTAGGACATCGTCAACCCTATACAAGAGTAAAAATTGACGAGATTAAAGGATAGGTGATAAGCTATGGCAACACATAAGGCCGCAGGAAGTAGTAAAAACAACCGTGAATCGGAAAGTAAACGTCTTGGTCAAAAATTAAGCGATGGTCAATACACAAATGCAGGTCAAATAATTTTTAGACAAAGAGGAACAAAAATTCATCCAGGAAACAATGTTGGAATCGGTGGAGATGATACTCTATTTGCTTTAATTAGTGGATATGTAAAATATGAAACTAAAAGAAATAGAAAATATGCTTCTGTATATGAAACTAAAGATGTTAAACCAGCCATGGTAGCAAAATCATCTAAACCTAAAAAATCAGTAACAAAATAAGTGTTGATATTTATATATAAATATAAAGTTGTCAAACAACATCTTTTATTTATTTCTTGTCTCTTTTAACTCTTTACTCATTGTTGATGTAGATTTCATATCTTTTATATCTTTTTCAATTCTATCTACTTTAGTTTCTAATACATCAAGACGTGATTCAATTTTTTTATTAAATTCTTTTTGTTCTTTGTTAAACTCTTTTTGTTCTTTAATAAAATCATTTACATTAGACATAAATTCTAAAACTTTATTTTCAAATGTAGATTTTTTCATATTATCCTTCTTAGCTCCTACAAATGTTAATCTAACTTTTTTATTTGTAAGTCTAGATTCCTCAAACTCATCAATTGATTCAAGTTCATCAATTTTTTCTTTTGCTTGTTTTTTAGAAATTTTAGACATATAATGATTTTAACACAAATAATAATGTGTCTAGACATAATCAAATATTAAGATTATTAATAACGAAAATAACATTGTCACAAAAATGATTAAGAATCTAATTATTTATTTTTCAATAATTCTTTCTTTTTAATATCAAGTGTTGAAGTTAATGATTTTTTTGTGAATAGTACTGTTGTAAATAATGATTGTAATCTTTCAATTGT
>CASEIC010000038.1 GCA_949288045.1 uncultured Mycoplasma sp.
TTAAATAATGGATATTCGATTTTGAATCTACGCTTATCTTTTTCAAAAAGATCAAAAAAATATAACCATTCTTCTAACTTAAGTTGTTTCGCCATAAAAAGACACTCCTTTCAGAGTGTCCCAATTTTATGTCCTAGTGTAAATGGAGTTTTTTGTTTATTCTAAGTTATGTAATTGTGATTTTTTTGTTTTGTAATGTCCTGATAAATAATAATAAATAAATGGTAAGAATATTGATCCTGATAATCAATTACCAAATGCTGCTGGTAATAAATTAACAAATACTAAACCAAAAATATATTTTCCTGGATTAATTCATTCTGCACTACTTTTTAATTGAGATATAGCAACTCCATCACCTAAAGCACTAAATAAATCATGATTTACAGAATAATTAATACCCAACAATATTGTTTGTTGCTCATCAGGATTTATCATATAAAATAACCCCATCGAAAACACAATAGCATTTGCAACAACGTGTTGGAAACCAGAAATAGCAAATAATCAAATTGGGAAGTAAATTAACAATATTTTTGCTGTTGAATGACCTGCAGCTAGTGTTCCTCAAACAGATCCAGCGACAATGATGTTACATAAAAACCCTGAAAATATTGTGAAGTATCATGACATATGAATTTTTTTACCACACAAATAACCTAGAACTAATTGGTATTTTTCCGATGAAAAGAAATCTGCTCCTCTACATAATGCACCCATTAATAATCCACCAAGAACATTTCCTAATAATGTATACATTCATTTTACAAATATTCTTACTAATTTAACATTTTGACCATCTGGCATCTTTTGTTTTGTAATTCAAGCTAACATTGTTAAATTATCAGATGTAAATAAAGAACCACCTAGGAAAATAATCATAATAATTCCTACCGGGAATAATGCAGCTGCTGTAAATAGTGATTCACCGCTTAAACTAATGTGTAACTCTTTAAGTTGAGCATTTGTCCCTGGATTTATTAGTTCATATGACACATTGCCTGATCACGAACCAAGTATCACAATAAAAATCATATAAGCAATACCTACATAAACAGAACCAAGCATACCTAATAAAATCATTTTTAGTGCAGAATTTTCTAATTTATGAGTTGCATAATGAATTGCATTCGAAAAATTCTCTTTATACTCTTTCATATTTCATCTTCTTTTCTATATGTTTTGTTTTGTGTTTAAGTTTAATGTAAATTATTATAGTACAATAATTTATTACATGGTAAAAAAAATTGAAATCGGACACACAAATGAATCATATAGAGATGGAGATGCTTTCTTACAATACAAAAACAAAAATGGTTTAAACCATCTAAGCGATTATAAAGAAATTAGCAAATTAGATTTTGTTCCTAAATTAATTAGCGATGATGACAAGGTAATCAAATGAGATTGAATTGATGGAGAACATTTATCAAATCCTAATAGCAAACAATTAAAGCTATTGGCAAAAACATTATTAAAATTACATCATTCAAATATTAAACTTGCTAAATTTAATGTTAAAAATAGAGTAGTTGAATATCGAAAAATAATGAGACAAAAAGGAATTAAAATTGATGTTATTGAAAATTTGTATCGAAAAATAAATATGATTCTTAAAAATATGGATAAATCCAAACCTGTTCATGGAGATTTATATCAAACTAACATGTTGTTAACAAAAGATGAAAAACTATTTTTTATTGATTGAGAATATTCACACATGGGAGATATACATTATGAACTTGCATATATTATTGAAGCTTATCAATTTAATGAAGAACAAGAGAAAATATTTTTAGATGAATATGATGAATATGATCCATACATTTTAAAAAAACACAAAGTGCTTGTTAATTATCTTACTGTATTATGGTTATATGCACAAGAAAAACTTCCCTTTTCTCCTGAACATTTAATAAAAAAATTAGAAGTATTTTTAAAAGAAGGATTCTAAATAATATAAAGATTTTTATCTTTTTTTCATGGATGTTTGTGATCAAGATGATCAATAAATAATTTTCCTTCTAAATGATCCAATTCATGTTGCAACACAATTGCAACATAATTTGATTTATCGTATCTTACAACTTTTTTTTCAAAATAAGAATAACCTTCAACTATTATTCTTAAACTTCTTTTTACATAACCTTTTTGACCTGGATCAGATTCTTTAACACTTAAACATCCTTCTCCATCTTTAAGTGCAACTAAATCATTTGATTTAGAAATAATTTTTGGATTAATCAAAAGATCTCTAAATAAAACACCACCATATCCATCTTCAATATAAATATAAAACATTCTTTTAGGAATACCATATTGAATAGCAGCAACACCAACCGCTGGTCTAAATTTAGAACCTGGTTTTATACTATCTTCAACATGATAAATCATTTTTTCGGCAAGATGAACATCTTCAGGACTCAAAGGTAATTCAACGTCTTTTGATTTTTCTCTCAAAATCTTGTTTGGCAATTGAACAATATTAACTATAAATTTTTGGTCACCCATTTAAAGCTATCTCTTTCTATTAAATAAACTAAATCTTTTTACAGAACCTTTTTCTTCTAAAACAATAGGTTTTTCAGTAACTCTTCTTTGATCTAGACAAGTTGCTAAATCTGCTTCTAATTGTCTCATTGATTGATATCTTAAATCTTTATTTTTAGCTGTTGCTTTTGTAACAATATTTGCTAAAGCTTGGGGAATGTTTGGGTATATTTTATTTACTGGAGTAATTGGATCTGTTCTATGTTTTAAGGCTGTTTCCAATGGTGTTTTACCTCTATGAGGTGGATGTCCAATTAACATTTCATACAAAATGATTCCAAGAGCATAAATATCTGATTGTGGAGATGCTTCTTGCTTATCAATTAATTCAGGAGCTAAATAATGAACTGAACCAATAACTTTTCCTGTTTGTGTAAATCTTGCTGAATCATCAGAAATAGCAATACCAAAATCAATAATTTTTACTTGGCCTGTATTTGTAACCATAACATTTGATGTTTTTAAATCTCTGTGAACAATATTTTGAGCATGGATTTCTGCAAATCCTTTTGCAATTTGAATAGCATAATCAACTGCTCTATCAGGTTGCAATCTTCCTTGCATTTCAATAATTTCTTTTAGCATTTTACCTTGCACATATTCCATTGCTAAGTATTTAATGTTTTTGTCATATTTACCTTCATAAAATTTAACAATATATGGAGACTTAATATATTGAACTAATCTCATTTCTTCTTTAAATCTTTGTTGGTTAGCTGTTGGTGTACCTGGTTCTAAAGATAAAACTTTAACTGCAACATATTTTTTTAATTCCTTGTCTTCACAAAGAAAAACTCTAGCCATTCCACCTGAACCTATTTCTTTTTTAACAACATATTTACTTGGAAGATTTACATTAAATGCATTCATAATTAGTTCACCTCCACAATAACTGTAGTTAAATTATCTGCTGAACGTCCTTTAATTGCTTCCTCAATTAAGGTTTTAGCTTTTGTTTCAATATCAACATTTTGTTGAGTCATAATTAATTCAAATTTTGGTTTTTCAATGTAATCATGAACACCATCTGAAGTAAGTACAATAACTCTTTTATGATTTCCTTTATTTTCATCAATATTAAATGCTTCAATATTTGTTTTTTTAGAAGGACCTAATGCAGAAGTTAGTGCTGCAGCTCCTGGTAATTTTGAGGCTTCAAAACTTGACATACCCTCATTTTTAATGTAATAATTCATTAAATTATGATCAATTGTTATTTGATGTAATTGTCCATCAAAAATATATGTTCTTGAATCACCAATGTTAAACACAACAATTTTTTGATCTTGTTTAAACACAACAGCGGCCGTTACAGTAGTACCCATATCTTTTTTGTTTTCATCGCTGCCTGCTTCGATAATCATATTAGATTTTGATAATTTAATAGTTTCTTTAAATCATTCATAAATGTTATCAGCATCTGATTTTAAAAAGTTCATTCTGTTTTTGAATGTTTCAATTGTTATTGATGAAGCTAGTGACCCACCAAAATGACCACCCATACCATCACATAACACAGCTACAAGAACATAATCATTTTCAAAAACCGCTGCTCTATCTTGGTTTTCCTCTCTTACAACACCAATATTTGTTTCAACAACATATTTCATTTTAGTCTCCTTTAATAATAGATTTTATTTTATCAACTGATTTATCAATATTCTCATTTTTAACTACATATTGAAAGAATTTCTTACACTCAATCTCTTCGCTTGCTCTTTTCAATCTTTTTTTAATTTGTTCATCATTATCAGTATTTCTTTTTCTTATTCTTCTTTCTAGTTCCTCAATTGAAGGTGGTTCAATAAAAATTGAAGTTAGAAGAAATTCTTTATTTTTTTCTTTCAAAGAATTAATAATGTTTAAAGCACCAACTGTTTCAACTTCAATCAAAACATTTTTACCCTTCTTTAATTTTGAATCAACTTCTTCATACAATGTTCCATAATAATTATCAAAATGTTTATTGTATTCAAGAAATGCTTTTTCTTTAATTAATTGTTCAAACTTATTTTTTGAAATGAAATAATAATGTTCACCTTCAAATTCTCCCTCTCTTTTTGGCCTTGTTGTAGCTGAGATTGAAAATGAAAGATTAAGTGACTCATCCTTAAATAATTCTTTTTCTATAGTCCCCTTTCCAACCCCTGAAGGTCCAGTAATTAAAATAATCTTCGACATATTTCAATAAATTTTACAAAAAAATGCAAAAAAGTTTTCCACATTTTATACCTTTTTCCACACAAAAATGTGGAAAAAATATCTATTTTTAATTTTTTCTTGAAAAATTGCAATTTTTTTCCATTTATAAATAGGAGGTTTTCACAATAATGAATGAATTTAAAATACTTAAGATTTCAACAATACATACTTTAAATTTCTTGCTTAAGTATTTTGACATTTTAATTAAAAATAATCTGCTAAATCAAATTATTTTTAATGATGAGAAAAAAATAAAAAAACGAAATGTCATAGTGTTTTAGTTTTTGTTCCTTAAAATTCTTTTCTTTCCTTATTTAAAACACTTTTTTAATAAATTAAAATTCAAAAAATATGAAAAGGAGAATATGATTTACAATACTATATATCAACATGATTTAGTTCTTCAAAATAAAAATATCAAAAAAAGGTTTCATCAAGAAGAAAGATCAGTCAATAAAATCGAAAGAAGCATTGAAGTTAAAAATGTATATTATGATAAAAATGATATTGATATTACAAACGATAAACAAAAATGAGTTAATTCAGGTTTAAATAAATCAATAATAAAGTTTAGTTGAGACAATAAAAGTAAGGTTTTTAAATTTGATGTTGAATCAGCATCTGAGAATGCAATTGATTTGTTTCAATTATCAATCAATATTAATAATGATAAAAAACAAAATTTACAACCTAAGAAAATAAACGGAAAATTTTGTTACAACTTTACCTCTGCAGATATTTTTGATGGTTTTTATAATACATCAACAATAAAAACAATCCAGTTTGTTCTTGAACCAATGTTTTTTTCTTCACCTGTAAAAAGAAGAATTGTTAACATTGTCTTCAATGATTACAATGTACAAAAAAATGATTTCATAATAAATAAAAATGAAAAAATGACTTTGAATTTTCAAAAAAGTTTAACAATTAAAGGGGATGAAATCAAGAAGGACTTTGGAAATATTTGTTTTGAACCCTTAAAAATTGAACAAGGTGTATGAAATCAAGAATTTGTCAAAATAACAGAATCAAGCAAAGAAATATTTGAGAGAAATAAAGTTGAATTTTCATCAATTGATAATCTTCCTGTAACATCAAAATCAACAAGTAATTTTAGTGCATATTTAGATCAATACGATGATTTTAGTAAAGTAAAAATTAGTCAAAATACATATTATGACTTATCAAAAAAGGAAACAATTAAAGGATTTGGACAAAATTCAAATCCAGGTTATATTGTTCCTTTTGAATTCTCTGGCTCATTCTTTCCTTATCTAAAACTCATAATTAATGATTTAGAATTTCACATTTCTTGAGAAGAAAATTTTGATAAACCTTACTTTAAATCATTTGAAGGATTAAATAAAATTTATTTAACAACACACTATGAGAATGATAGTTCTCTCAAATGAAATCAAATTACATTAGAAGATTTAGAAATGGCTAGGGAGTACAATTTAACGTTCAATGAATTTCTAACCATAATAAACAATAAAGGTGAAAATCATAGTTCGTAATCTTTTAAATTACTTTTTGTTTAGTACAATGGTTCTTTTACCTTCAACAACTACATTATCTTGCTCTAATGTTTCTAGCGAAAATTTAGTAATTGACGATGATCAAAATGATTACATAGATGCAGATATGTTTTTTCCTGCATTATATGAAGAAGATTACTATGATTATGTAGAGTTTGATAATAATGCAAAACCAATAATAAAAGATAAATTTATTTTCAAGGTTATTGAAGATGTAGTTAATAGGGTATCAACTTCAACAGGTATAATTAGTTTCTCTGTTGATAAAAAATCTAACTCTTCTGTCGATTTTAATTTTAGATGAGATTACAATGGTAATGTTTTATTTAAAACATATTCTTTTGAAATTGGTAAATAATTTGTCAAAATCCTATAGTTAATTCTATGGGATTTTTTTTATTCCATTCCAAATGATGAAGGGTCGAATTGTCCACCTTTTGCTTTGGTTGAAAATTCTTTCATTCTTTTTCTCATTTGTTCAAATTCATTTACTAATTGATTATATTCTTGTGCTGTTCTTCCACAACCTTTTAAAATCCGTTCTTTTCTTGAAGCATTTTTTAATAATCTTGGATCTTTTCTTTCTTCAGATGTCATTGATGAAATTATTATTTCAAATAATTTAAGTTTCTCATCTGCCTTTTCGGCCTTATCATGATCTATTTTCAAATTTCCTGGAAGCATTTTTAAAATTTTTTGTAATGAACCCAATTTTTTTACCTGTCTCAAATTATCTAATAAATCATCAAGATCAAAGTTTCCCTTCATCATTTTATTAAGCATTTTCTTAGATTTTTTTTCATCAATTACTTCTTCTGCTTTTTCAATTAATGAAAGAACATCGCCCATTCCTAAAATTCTATCTGCCATTCTATCTGGATAAAATAAATCAATATTTGAAACTTTTTCTCCAGTACCGATAAATACAATTGGAATATTTAGTAAATACCTAATTGATAAAGCAGCACCACCACGAGCATCAGAATCCAATTTTGTTATTATAGTTCCTGTAACTTTAAGTTTTTCATTAAATGTTGTTGCTACATTAATAATATCCTGTCCCGATAATGCATCAGCAACAAAAAATATATCATTTGGTTTAATTATTGATTTAACTCTGACAAGCTCATCCATTAATTTTTCATCAATTGATAAACGTCCTGCCGTATCAACAATTACTAACTCATATTTTTCATTATGTGCTTTATCTAAAGCTTCTTTTACAATAGCATCTACATCTTGAGAAGTCTCTTTTTCAAAATAATCAACACCTATTTGTTTTGCTAATGAAACAAGTTGTTGAACAGCGGCAGGTCTATAAACATCGGCAGCAACAACTAAAATTTTGTTAATATTTTGTTTTTTTCTAAAATATGTAGCAAGTTTTGCAACTGTTGTTGTTTTACCTCCACCTTGCAAACCAGTCATCATAATAACATATGGTTTTTTTGTAATAGACATTTCTCTAACTTTGTCACCTAAAATCCTTGTTAATTCTTCTTTTACAATTTTTACCATCTGTTGTCCAGGGTTCAATTGTTTCATCACTTCTTGTCCAATTATTTTTTCTTTTATTGAAGAAATAAAATCCTTAACAACTTTAAGGTTTACATCAGCCTCAAGTAAAGCTAATTTTATATCTCTTGTCATTTCTAAAATATCTTCTTCTTTTAGAACTGTTTTCTTTTGAGCTTTAGCTATTGCTTTTTGCATTCTAGTTCCAATAAAATCAAACATTTTTGCAAACCTCCCATATTAAAAGTTTAATGCTTTATTTTTTCTTTAGTGAACTTAACTCTCTATTCATAGTAGAGGTAGATTTCATATCTTTAATGTCTTTTTTGAGTTCCTTCATATCTTTTTCTAACACATCAAGACGTGATTCAATTTTTTTATTGAATTCTTTTTGTTCAACATTGAATTCTTTTTGTTCTTTAATAAAATCATTTACATTAGACATAAATTCCAAAACTTTATTTTCAAATGTAGATTTTTTCATATTATCCTTCTTTGTTCCAACAAATATAATTTTAACTTTTTTATTAGCAAGTTTTGATTCTTCAAACTCATCAATTGATTCAAGTTCATCAATTTTCTCTTTTACTTGTTTTTTAGAAATCTTACTCATATTCCTTCATTTTAACACATTAGAAATTAAATTAGATTATTTGTCTCTTTTTCTGCGAAATGTCTGTCTCATATGATTTATAAATTTT
>CASEIC010000039.1 GCA_949288045.1 uncultured Mycoplasma sp.
TAAAAGATATGGTCTAAGATCTGGACAAACAATTAGAATTTATACAAAAAATAATGAAATTGGAATGGATGCATTGTATGTATCAAAATCTAACAATAGTCATTTAGATATTTTTGAATATGATGGTATCATTTTCAAAAATAAAAAATATTATTTTAAAATTCAAGATGAATTTAGTTTAGATAATAAAATAGATTGTAAAATTAATCATGTTGAATATAGAAATGGAATAAAAATATTTAAAAATTATCAATTATATATCAATCAAGATTATATTGAGTATCATGTATATGATGAAAATGGAAGATTATTAAATGATGCCATATTAAGTTCATCAAATTACGATTTAAAAACATTAACATTCTTTAAGGATTAATTATGAATACAAAAGTAAGAAAAGCAATAATACCAGCAGCAGGATTAGGTACAAGATTTTTACCAGCTACAAAAGCATTAGCAAAAGAAATGCTTCCTATAGTTGATAAACCAGCAATTCAATATATTGTAGAAGAAGCTGTAAAATCAGGAATAGAAGAAATATTAATTATTATTTCAATGCATAAAAATTCAATTATGGATCATTTTGATTACTCTTTTGAATTAGAAGAAAGATTAAAACAAAAAGGTAAAATGGATGAATTTAATACAATTCGTGAAATAGCAGATATGGCTAAAATCCAATTTGTTAGACAAAAAGAACCATTAGGTCTAGGACATGCAATTTTATGTGCAAAATCATTTATTGGTAATGAACCTTTTGCTGTTTTATTAGGTGATGATTTAGTTATTCAAGAAAAAGGTCAAAAACCAGCAATAAAACAATGTATAGAAACTTATGAAAAAACAGGTTCTACAATTTTGGGTGTTCAAAAAGTTTTAGATAAAAATGTACACAAATACGGAATTATAGATATTGATGCAAAATTAGAAAGTGATAAATCAATATTTAAAATAAAAGGAACTGTTGAAAAACCTAGTTTAAAAGAAGCGCCTTCAAATTATGCTATTTTAGGAAGATATGTTTTAACTCCATCAATTTTTCATGAATTAGAAAAAACTGAAATAGATATTAGAGGTGAAATTGAACTGACAAATGCTTTAATGCAACTTTTAGAACATGAAAGTATGTATGCGAAAGTATTTGATGGTCGTAGATATGATATAGGTTCTAAATCAGATTACGTTATTGCGATTATTGATCAAGCTTTAAAAAATAAAGAAACATCAAAAAATGTTTCTGAACACATAAATCAAATTATGAAAAAATCTTCAAAAAAATAAGGTGTAATTAATGTACAATGTTGTAGTTATAGGTGGTGGAACTGGATTAAGTTCACTTATAAGAGGTTTAAAGAACGTTTCTAAAATATCTGATTTAAGTGCGATTGTAACAGTAGCAGATAATGGTGGATCAACAAAAGAAATAAGAGAATCTTATAATATACCTGCTGTTGGTGATTTAAGACAGGTAGTTGTAGCTTTATCAAAAAATGAATCTATATTAGAAGAAATTTTTAAATATAGATTTGATAATAGAATTCCATCATTGAAAAATCACTCATTAGGTAATTTAATTATTTCATCGTTAATAGATATTGAAAATAATTTTTATAAGGGTATTGATGATTTAAAAAAGATATTTGATCTAAAAGGAAATTTATTACCTATTACAGATTTTTCTAGTATAGAAATATGTGCAAAATATACAGATGGAACAATTGCTAAAGGTGAAACGTCTATTCCTAATAAAGATAAAAAAATAGAAACTATTTACTATGAAAATGTAAATGAAATTAAACCAAATCCAAAAGTAATTCAAGCTATAGAACAAGCTGATTTTATTATATTTGGTGTAGGTTCATTATATACATCAGTTATACCAAATCTAACTTTACCAGAAGTAAAACAAGCAATTATAAAAAATACACATGCTAAAAAAGTATATTTTGGAAATATAATGACTCAACCTGGCGAAACTGACAATATGTCCATGTACGACCATATAACAGCTATTGAAAATCATTTAGAACATAACATTATAGATTATGTAATAGTAGATAACTCTGAATTAAGTAATACATTACTAGAAAAATATAAGAATGCAAATTCTTTACCAGTTGAAATAAATAACAAATTAATTAATTCTCACATGAAAGTTTTTAAATATTCACTAGTTGAT
>CASEIC010000040.1 GCA_949288045.1 uncultured Mycoplasma sp.
ATTTTCATTGTTATCAACCATAATTACTTTTAACTCCTTGTGTTTATGTTGTGTGATTTTGAAACAAATCATCTTCCATTTTACAAAAAAAAAAAAAAACGATGAATTTTCCTGAAAAATCTTCCTGAAACGACCTTTAATCTGACCTAGGAGGGTGATTTTTGTGTTTTTATGATATAATATATTCGTGTTAAGTGCATAACCACTTCCGTTCTCCGGCACATAAAAATAATAGAGGCTGTTTTTTATTGGGCACGCTGACTGTTATGAGCCAATGGGCGTGTTTTTTTTTCTCAAAATTATGAAAAGAAGAATGACAGATAATGAATTTAGAAATATAACTACTTACATTTTCGATGTATTCTTTAAAGATTCTAAAAAAACAAAGATAAATAAAATAAATGTATTTTTAGAAAAAAATAAATTAATAAATATCAGATATTTGAATTTAAATCACTTGATTGGTATTCAATATTACACATACATCATTCAAGAGAAAAGCAATTCAGATTTATTTTTTAAGTTTCTTTATAAATGTAAAACAAATAAAATTACACTTACAACAATTATTAAAAAAATTAATACACAATGAAATCAATTAAAAAATTTAAAAACTTTTCAAGTATTTAAAAATAAACAAAATTTATTATCTTGTTTAGAATCAAAATTAATATGTTTTTTTACATTTATAAAGAAATTTTTAGAACAACCATCTAAACAAAAAGTTTTACAGTATGAAATTAAAAACAAAAAGATTGAATGCTTTTATGTATTTAATGTTGAGATTAAATCAATTTATTTAATTGGATGTAAAAGGATATCAACAAATGGATATCAATATAAAACATATGTTCCAATGTCTTGTCAAATAAAATCAATTAATGAATTAAAAGATAAAAACATTCAAACATTAAATGTGATTAAAGTAACAATGAATTAATTATCATCTGTTTTCAAAATCGCTAAAAAAGCTTCTTGGGGTACTTCAACTTTTCCAAATGCTTTAGCTCTTTTTTTTCCTTCTTTTTGCTTGTTTAAAAGTTTCATTCTTCTTGTAACATCCCCACCATAAAGTTTAGCTGTAACATCTTTTCTATAAGCTTTAATAGTTTCTCTTGCGATTATTTTTGCTCCAATAGCTGCTTGCACTGGAACCTCAAAGTTTTGACGTGGTATAACTTCTTTTAATCTTTTTGTTAAATCTCTTGATCTTGTGTATGCAAAATCTTTATGAACAATAAAACTAAATGCATCAATTTTTTCTCCATTTAAAAGAATGTCAACCTTTTCTAAATCGCTTTCTCTTGTTTCAATCATTTCATAGTCAAATGAAGCATATCCTTTAGATACGGATTTTAACTTATCAAAGAAGTCATAAATAATTTCAACTAAAGGAAGTTCATAAACAATTTTTTTTCTATTATTATCAATGTATTCTAAATCTTTGTAGATACCACGTTTATTTTGACATAATTCCATTATTGGTCCAATAAATTCATTGTTAACAATTATTGTTGCTCTAATAAATGGTTCTTTAATGTGATCAATTGAACTTTTATCTGGAAATTCTGTTGGATTTGCAATTAACTCCATTTCACCATTTGTTCGATATATTTCAAATTCAACTGATGGTGTTGTTGCAATGATTGTTATATTAAACTCTCTTTCCAATCTCTCTTTTAGGATTTCCATATGAAGCAATCCTAAAAAACCAATTCTAAACCCAAAACCCAAAGCTTTTGAAGTTTCTGGTTCATATGTAATTGAGGAGTCTGAAAGTGATATTTTAATTAACGCATCTTTCATTTTGTCATAATCAACAGTATCAACTGGGTAGAATCCACAAAAGATAACTGGATTTAATTTTTTATAACCTGGTAAAGCGTGTGGCGTTGGATTGTTTACAAGAGTAATTGTATCCCCAACAGAAACATCTTTTGCATCTCTAATTGAGGCAGCAATTCATCCAACTTCTCCTGCAGACAACTCATTTCTTTTTTCTTCATGTGGTTTTTTAATTCCCAATTCTGTTACATGAAATTTTTTGTTAGTTGACATAAAAGTAAATTCATCACCAACTTTGATTTTTCCATCAAATATTCTTGTTAAAATAACAACTCCTCTATAGGGATCAAAATATGAATCAAACACCAATGCCTTAAGTGGTTTATTATCATCACAATCTTTTGGTGCTGGTATTCTTTCCACAATTGCTTCAAAAACTTTATCGATTCCAATTCCATTTTTTGCTGATATTAAAACAGCATTATCAGCAGGAATTCCAATAACATTTTCTATTTCTTCTTTAACTTTATCTGGATCAGCAGAGGGTAAATCAATTTTGTTTATTATTGGAATTATTTCTAAATCATTATCAAGAGCTAAATAAACATTTGATAATGTCTGAGCTTCAATACCTTGTGTTGCATCTACTAGTAATAAAGCACCTTCACATGCTGCTAGCGATCTTGAAACTTCATAAGTAAAATCAACATGGCCTGGAGTGTCAATTAAATGAAATAAATAATCTTTGTATTTAATTTGAGCAGCATTTAATTTGATTGTTATTCCTCTTTCTTTTTCTAAATCCATAGTATCTAGGTGTTGTGAATTAAGTTCTCTTGTTTCTATTGTGTGAGTGAATTCTAAAAGTCTATCAGCTAATGTGCTTTTACCATGATCTATGTGTGCTATTATTGCAAAATTTCTAATTTTTGATTTATCCATGGTTTTATTATACAAAAAATAAAAACCACTTACATCTAATGTAAGTGGTAAATATTAAAGAAATTTGATTTTATTGAGTTAATCCAACTGCTTCTTTTAGGTTTTTAGCAGGTTTAAATTTTGGAACATTTTTTCCAGGAATTTTAATTTTTTGTCCTGTTGTAGGATTTGTTGCAATT
>CASEIC010000041.1 GCA_949288045.1 uncultured Mycoplasma sp.
TAAAGCATCTGGAAAAACCTCTTTATTGGAAGAGCTTTATAATGAATTAAAAGTAGATGAATCAAAAAAAATAATTTTAAATACTGGAGAGGAAGCAGATAAAAATATAATACTTTCAAAAATTTCAAATGAATCAATAGATTCATTTAAACAAGAAAAAACCAAAATCAATGAAAAATTTGATGACATTTTGTCCTTTAATGAAAAATTAAATAATAGATCAACAATGAAGGATTTTCATTATTTTATAACAAATAAAAAAATTGGAAAAAATAAATTAATAAATTTAAAAATTGAACAATATCAAGATCATTTATATAAATCAAATATAAAAAAAATATTAAAAAATTATAATGAAATAATTAGTGAGTATAAAGCAATAAACAAAGAATGTTTTTTTGATGATCATATAAATTCAATAAAAGAATTGATTAAAAAATTAAAAGAAAAATACATAGAATTAAACTTTTTAAATTGAAAAGTAAAAATAAGAAATAAAACAATTGAGACAATTAAAGAAATTACAAAAGTTCATAAGCAAGAGTATTCAAAAGTTTGAACATTTGGTTTAAAAGAAAAATTTACTAAAAGGAAACAGTTGAAAGAAAAAATAGATAGTTTAAATGGATATATTAATAATTTAAAAAAAGAAACAGTACTAAAATCAATTAATGTACCTATAGAAAATAGTGAAAAATTAAGAAAATGAAATATTATTGCTGAATTAAAATTTGGTTGAAAAGACCGCGAAAAAAATAAATTCAATAAAAATACTGCTGATTATAGAAATAATATTGGAAAATTGCTAAAAATAAAAAACTTTGAACCAGTTGAAAAACTTATTCAAGACCTAAATGCAAATAAAAGCGATGATTTATTTAAAATAGATTATTATTTCAAGTGTGAAGAAGACGAAAACAAAGAACCTTCATCAGGAGAATTGTCTTTCATCAGATTAATGAATGAATTAGAAAAAGAAGGGGTGGAATATTTTTTTCTTGATGAACCCGAAACGCATTTAAATAATAATTTTATATCAAATCAAATACTCGATAAAATTATCGAATTATCAAAAAACAAAAAAACATTTATTATTTCGACATTAAATAGTGTAATCGGAATAAACACACATCCGATGAACTATATTTTAAGAGAAACTATAAATATTGAATATAATGGTGTTATTTGTAATGAAACTTGATATGGAAACATTTCAGAAGGATTTCTAATTAGTTGTTACAATCAAAATAATAAGATACCAATAAATGCAAAAATTCTTGAATATTTTGAAGGAAAAGAGAATTTATATAAATATAGAAAAAAAGTATATGGAGTAGAATAAAATGAAAAATAAAAAAAAACTAGAATTAGAATTAAAAATAGAACACAATGATAATTCAAAAGAATTTATAATTAAAAAAGGAAACAACTCATTTTCCTTTTCACTAAGTGATGAAACTTTTAGCAATTTAGATTTATTTATTAATTTTTTATTAAATAATATTAAAAATTATGATTCTCTAAATATTGAAATAATGAATCATGACAATTTAAGTGATTTTGATAAAGAACTATCTGAAGGTTTTAAAAAAATTTGAGAGGATGAATTTGATGAAATTATAAGAGAGCTTGAAGAATTTGAAGAGGGAGACCAATAATGTCTAATCACAAACAACTTTCATACCAAGTAAATGCAGTTAATGCTTGTATAGATCATTTACAACATAATAGAGAATTTAAATTACAAGCACCCACCGGTAGTGGTAAGACTTTTATTATTTCTCAAATCATTGATAAATATTTAGAAAACGAAAATTTAAATTTTCATCCAACAACATTTTTATTTATTGCTCCATCAACAGGCGGTCTTGATTATCAAGGTTATCAAAAAATAAAATCATATCTTGAGAAAAACTGAGTAAGTGGATATGATCCAATACCGATTAGTACATCTTCAATAAAATTACCTACCAAACCATATTTACAAAATATTGATTATTTAGAAGAAAAGAAATGTTATTTCATTGGTTGGCAAATGTTTAAAAAAGGAACAAAAATTACTGAAATTGATTCTGAAAAAAATGATATTTATAAGGTTATTCATAATACAAAAGCAAGAAATATAAATATTGTTTTAATTATTGATGAAGCACATCGTGAGGTATCATCTTCTAAAGAAACAAATAATATTAAACAAGAGATTTTAAAATTGTTAGATCCATATAAGATAATTAAAGTATCTGCTACACTTGAAGACAAAGACAAAGATAATTATTATGAAATCACTTATGATGAAGTTCGAGAAGAAGCTGCAATTAAACAAAATGTAATTATTTCACAATTAAATAATAAAGTAGAAAATATAGAACAATTAGATGAAGATGAACAATTGATTGTTTCAGCTATTGAAAAACAAAAAGAAATAAAAAAACAATATATTAAAAATAAAATTAATATGAATCCATTAATACTAATTCAAATACCAGATAATATTGTTATAGATAAAGATGTAAAAAGTGAAGATCAGTTGTTAAATAAAGTAAATAATATTTTGGAAAAATATGGTTATAAAAAAGGTTATAACTATGCAATATGATTAGATAAACTAAAAACCAATTCTAAAAAGGATATATTAAATGAACAATCATCACTCGAAATTTTGATTTTTAAAACTGCCATTGCTACCGGATGAGATATACCAAGAGCCAATATATTAGTAAGAATTAGAGAAGCAAAAGTTAAAGCATTTAATATTCAAACACTAGGTAGAATTTTAAGAAACCCATTATTTAAGTATTATGGAAATGAATTAATTGATAATGCTTTTGTTTTTACAAGAGATGAAAAATATAAAGAATATATTAAACAAGAAAGCATTGTAACTGATCAAGAAGAAACTAAATTAGTCGAAAGAAGCAAAAGATCTAAAAATTCAACTTTTACTATTAATAAGGTTTTGATTGATGATTCAAATTATGATGAACAAGATTTAATTAACCATATTGTAAGAAAAATAATTAATAATAAGGAGTTTGTAAAATTCTTTTTTTATGAAAAAAATTCTATTTTACCTGGAATAGTTAAAATTAGAAGTAATGAAATTTTTGAAGAAAATATAAATAGAGAAATTTATAAACAAAAAGAGGTTCAATCAAAATTGAATATTAATAATGAACCAAAAATTACTTTATTTGATTTGTGGGTTAAATATAAAACAATCACTAAATCAAATCAATTGATATCAAAGATACTTGATGTAATATCTAACTATGTTTGTAAAGTTAATAAAACCATTAAAGAATTTTATAAAGCGTGTTGTCATAATTGAAATAAATCTGTTTTTGTTTTGAATAATAACAACACATCACTTAAAGAATGAATTGAATACGAAAAAGATCAATATTTAAAAGAAAAATTTAAGGATAAAACTAGAACAGAAGCATACGTACTGCCTGAAAAATACAAAGTATCTACAAAAAGATTTGATATCTCTAAGTGAGATGATATTAGTTCATTTAATATTTCGTTAAAATTAACAAGCGATAATGAAAAAGAGTTTTATAAACAATGAAAAACAATTTCTCCACCAGAATATATTCATCTTTTTAGAAATGGGGAAGTTCCAACAAGTGATAATTATTTTGTTGAGTATATAAGTAGCGAAGGCAAAAAAAGAAGATTTTTCCCAGATTTTATTATCATTGATGAAAAACATAAAAATTGTTTAATTATTGAAGCAAAAGGCAGTGATAATAAAACTGACATTGATAGAGAATCTGATAATAAATTATCATCTCTTAAAAAATCTCTTGAAAGAAATTACATAAGAAATAAATATAATTGTCAAAAAATAATAAAAGTATCATATAAGAATGATGAAGTTGAATATAATGAACCGGGAACACAAATGCTTTCATTAAAAGAAATTAGAGAAATACTAGGATTTTAATATTATTTGATAAAATAATATTGCTATTTATAGCAACTTAAGTTGAATTTGTAATATTTATTTGATTATTATTTATAAGTAACAGGCTATATGTGAAAGTATTAGAAATAAATCAGCAAATATTAACTTAAGACATTCAATATACAAATAAATTATTAGGAGATTAAATATGGCAACACTAAGAGGTTCATCTTTTAAAAGATCAAGAAGATTAGGATTTTCAATTTTAGAAACAGGAAAAGAATTTGCTAAAGGTAAAGGTAGACAAACAGTTCCTGGACAACACGGGAACAAAAGAAGACCAAAACTTTCAGATTATGGTCTACACTTATATGAAAAACAAAAAGTAAGATACATGTACGGAATTACTGAAAAACAATTCAAAAACACATTCTTTAAAGCTTCAAAAAGACCAGGACAAGCTGGGGTTAACTTTTTACAAATGTTAGAGACAAGATTAGATTCATTAGTATATAGAACAGGACTTGCAGAAACAAGAAGACAAGCAAGACAATTGGTAAATCATGGACACTTTACATTAAATGGGCATAAAGCAGACATTCCATCAATGCAAGTTAAAATCAATGATGTTATTGAACTAAAAGAAAAATCAAGAAAAAATGTACAAATTTTAGAAGCTAAATCTAAAAAAGAAGTTGCTCCTTGATTAACTGCTTCAGGAGAATTTAAATTTACATTAACAAGATTACCTGAAAGAAAAGAATTAAATTCAGAAATTAATGAATCATTAATTGTTGAGTTCTACTCAAAAAATTAAATAATAAAAATAAAAGAGGTACTAATGGATACTGGTGCATGAGTTGGTTTAGTAATAGGAATTGGAATAGCTTTATTTATAGCAGGCTTAGCTCTTTCATTCTTTTTAACAAAAAGAATGTTTGAAAAACAAATTAAAGAAAATCCGCCTATTACAGAAAAAATGATTAGAGCTATGTTTTTGCAAATGGGAAGAAAACCATCTGAAGCTCAAATTAAAGCTGTAATGCGTTCAATGCAAAATGCTAAAGACAAAAAATAATTATGTCTAATATTATTTGTGGGAAAAATTCTGTAATTGATGCAGTTAAAAATAATTTAAAAATAGAAATTATTTATTCTTTGAAGGAATTAAGTTTTGACATCAAAAACATTCCATATAAAATAGTTGATAAACAATTTTTAGATAATCTTACAACTTTAAATCATCAAGGGGTTGTTGCAATTTTAAAAGAAAATTTTAGTTATGTTTCATTTGAATCAATAATTAAAGATGAACCTAAAGTTATTTTAATTTTAGATCACATTGAAGATAGTCATAATTTTGGTGCAATCATAAGAAGTGCTAATGCTGCAGGCATCAAGCATATTATTATTCCTGATAAGAGAAGTGTTGCTGTTAATGATGCTGTTTTAAAAATAAGTTCTGGTGGATTTGTAGGAATGAAAATTATAAAATGTCCTTCACTTCAACCAGTTATTGAAAAACTTAAGAAAAATAATTATTGAATATATGCTTCAGCTCTTAATGAACAAGCACAAGATTATTCAAAAGTTAATTACAATTTTCCATTAGCTATTATTGTGGGCAATGAAGCAAAAGGAATAAGCAAAACAATTGAAAAACAAAGCGATCAATTAATATATATACCAATGAATGGTACAGTACAGTCATTAAACGTTTCTGTAGCAACAGGGATTTTATTATTTGAATTGATTAAGAAAATGGATTAATCTTTATTAATATAATCATTTAATATTGAATCAAATGTTTCTTCTGGTGCCCCGGTGTTTAGCATAATATATGAAAGAAACCCATTTTCAATTAATGAACCTTTTGATCTAAGTATCCTAATATTTTTTTCTTCATCTAAGTGAATTCTTTTAGCTAAATTAGTTGATAAACCAGCATCTGAAAAAATTGCTATTTGTTTAACATTTTTGTGTTCATCAATAAATTTATAAATTTTATTTAAAATATCTTCTTCTCTTCCTTCATCTAATCCTGTTGTTAGAAATTGAAATTTATATCCATTACAGATATTTTGATTTTTTCAATATTTAATAATATGCTCAGAAAATTCTAATTCATTTGTAATTACAATAAAAATAGTCATAATTTAATTATATTTTATTCTCATTTAAAAGTAAATTAAAAATATTGCACTTACGATTAGAATCTGAATCATTATTTATACAGTGAAGAATTAAATTTAAATTAGATATTACTCATATTTTTTTTCTAGCTCTTGTATATGCTGTATAAAACAATTTTTTAGTTAACATTGATATATGTTCCCTATCTAAAATCAAAATCACATTTGAGCATTCACTACCTTGAAATTTATGAACAGATATTGCATAAGCAAGTTTAATGTTTTTATTAAATTCTGAAGGACTATAATCGATTTTTTTACCTAATCCAAATTCAACTTCTATTATTTCAATTTCTTTCTTATCATTAAAAATAACATTTTTAATTTGTCCTATTTCTCCATTAAAAACATTTTTTTCATTGATGTTTTCTAATTGAATAACTTTATCATTCATAAAATAACTTTTGTTGTTTAATAAAAACAAAGTAGGTTTATCTTTATTAATGAATTTTTGACATATATCATTTATGTTGTCAATTCCTAAATTTCCTCCATACATTGGTATCAGAATTTGGTGATCCATAATATCATCATTAGCAATCTGCTCATATATATTAGCTTCAATAAAACTCTTGACATTTTCATAATTTGATATATCTATTAGGATTGATTCGTTATCGTCAAATTGAGGAATGTTTGAATTTTTAATTAATACTGAATTATTTGCTATTAGCGAACCTTCTAATTGACGATATATTTTTTCTAATTTATTAACTATAAAAAGATTTGATTGAATTAAATCATTTAAAAGATATCCTGGCCCAATTGGTGGTAATTGATCTTTATCACCTACAATTATTAATTGTTCTAATTTTGGACATCCGACTAGAAGTGCATAAAATAAATCAATATTTATCATTGAAAATTCATCAATAATAACAATTTTTGCTTCCGAAGGATTCATTTCATTTATTTCAAAAGTTTTTTCATTTCATTTCAAGAATGAATGAAATGTTTTTGTTGGTTCACTTGTTTTGTATGTAATTTGTGTTGCAGCTTTTCCTGTGGGGGCAAGTATTTCAACATTTTTAGCATTTAGTCTTTTAAGATTTTTAATTATTAAATCAATTAATAATGTTTTGCCCGTTCCTGGCCCACCAGTAATTATTGAAAAAGCATTTGACAAGGAATTAATAAGCGCTGTTTTTTGAATATCATCAAGATTTTTAATTATTAATTCTTCTTCATCAATAATAAAATTTGATTTAGTATTATTAAGAGCTTTTAATCTTCTTACAATATATTTTTCTTTTTCATACATTGATGTAGATGTAATTGTTGTTTTGTTTTCATGAATGATAATTTTATTTTTTTCAAATAAACCCTTGAGAGCTAGTTTATAATCATCAATGTTCAATAATCTTGTTAATGAAACAAAATTATATATTTGTTGAGTTCCATTGATTGTTGATCCTTCTTCTTCAATTTTTTTAATTGAATATAAGATTAACATTTCATTAGATAATTCATTGCTGTAATTATTTAAATAATGCCTTGCAATTTTATCTAATTCTAAGAAGTCAAAATTTGTTGTTTCATCAATTAAAGAAAAAATGTTATTGGCTAAAAAATTTTTTAACTCTTTTGTTTTTGAAACAATTAAATTAAGTATTGAAATGGAAAAATTATTTTTTAAAAATTCTTTCGTTATTTCATTAAATTCTTCTTTATTTTCTAGACCTTCAAATATTATTTCTGCTTTTTTATTACCTATTATTTCAATAATTTTATTTCTATGATTATCACAATCATTTATAAAACCATAACCAATTTCATTAACAAGTTTTTCGGCTGTTTTTGTGCTTATTCCTTTAAATAATGATGAAGATAAAAATCTAATAACTCCTTCTCTTTCGTTGGGCACTAAAATTTGTTTTGAAATAATGTTATAGCTATATTTATATTTTGAATTATTTCTAATTTCTAGATTAATTTCAACATCATAATCAAGTGTTAAATCAATATCATTTGTTTTCGAAACAACATTAATGTAATTCGTTGAATCATCAATATACAAAAGTATTTTTTGATAATTTTGATCAGGAAATAATTTAAAAGAATATACATGAAATCCATTACTTGAATATATTATTTTTTTAAAATTGCCTTTTATTGATGTATTCATAACTAAATATTAAATTAAATTAACCAATAATTTATAATTTAGGCATGGAAAAGAAAAAACAATATTTATTTGCCATTGATTTAGATGGAACCCTTCTTTCATCAAGTGTTAGAAATGAAATACATCCTGAAACTAAAAAAGGAATTAAAAGAGCAATCGATGAAGGACATATAGTATGTCTAATTACTGGTAGACCATGAATCGGTTCAAAAAGAATATATGAAGAATTAGGACTAAATACAATTGTTGCCAATTTAAATGGTGCCCACATTCATAATCCAACCGATGAGTTTTTTATCGATTATATTAAATATATCAACTTAAATGAAATGCTTTATATTCTTGGAGATCCAAATGTAAAATCAAAAATCAAAAATTTAGCTATCGAAGGACCCGGATGAGTTCAATTAGACAAAAGAGATGATGAATTAGAACAAATTTTTAATTTTCATATGTTCCCTAAATTTACAATTGGAATTGACTATAATAAAATCCCATTAAAACCAACTGGAATTGTGATGGATATTAAAGAAGATGTTGATGCTAAAAAATTTAAAAAGTATTTAAATAGAAAATATTCAGATTTAGCTTCATTTTCATATTGATCAAAAGGACCTGGTAAATCATATATTTTTGATATTGCAGCTATTGGTGTAGATAAAGGGAAAGTAATTTCATTATTAATGAGATATTATGATATCGAAATTGAGAATACAATTGCAATTGGTGATTCATTCAACGATGAAGAAATGTTGTTTACTGTTCATCATTCTGTTGCAATGAACAATGCCGATGATCACATTAAGAAGAAAGCGAAATATATTACTGAAAAAACCAATAAAGATGGTGGAGTAGGACATTTTATTATGCAATTTTTAGATGGCAAGGCATCTAAAAAAGACAATAAATAAGTTAATTTGTTTATTATCAAAATTTAGGAATATAACCGAATCACATTAAAGTAAAGACAACACCAGCAGCTAATAAGATAATAATTATTGGAATTAAAGTTCATAAAATAATTTTTCTTCTTTTTGATTTTTTCTTCTTGATTTCTTT
This sequence comes from uncultured Mycoplasma sp., assembly GCA_949288045.1. Classification (GTDB taxonomy): domain Bacteria; phylum Bacillota_I; class Bacilli_A; order Mycoplasmatales; family Metamycoplasmataceae; genus UBA710. The sequence continues at coordinate 9,287 of CASEIC010000041.1, forward strand.
TCCATCAGTTAATAGGAATAAAGGTTTCTTTTCTTTTCTTTTCAATTTTATTTTGCGATCTTTTTCATTAGTAATAGATAAAGATGTATTTTCTTTTGATCTTGCTGCCTCATATTCTCTTATTTTAATTTCTATATCTTCTAAATCAGCAATACATGAACCAACTCTAACTATACAATCAGTAATGTATGAAAGAAAATCTTCATTTGTAAATGCTTTATTTTTTTCTACTCAATCTCTAAAATCATATTTAATTTTTACAAGTTCACTTTCATTAACATTTCTTATTTTATCTTCATCATAATCAAATTTAGGGAAATCTTTTTCTCTAAAAGTTGCAATTAAATTATTTAATTTACCTAAACATTCTTTATATTTATCATTTAATTGTTCAAATGAAGAAACAGTTTCTTTATTTAATTTTTTAAATCTTTCCAAATCAACTCCAAGACTTATGGCCATTGTTGCTAATTCTTGTGTTTTTGCATCATCTAGCCCTCAATCCACATCGCTTGCTTTTAATGAATTATTTTCTTCTTTTTTAGATAAATCGACATTTGTTGTGGAAATTGGAGATATTTGAGTATTTGGTTTTGGTTCATTATGTTCAGGAACCGATGGATTTGATAGTAGAGTATTTGATGAAGTGTCATCAAATGTTGAAAAATCATCATAATTTTTTTCATTTGTTGGTTCTGTTAAATAATCACTTGAAAATCCTTCTGTATATTCATCTCTTGAAGATTGTATATGATGTGGTTCTTCATATTCTTTATCTAATTCATTTGTGAAATTATTGTGGTAATTAAATGATTCATAATCATTTTCATTAGTATAAGTTTCATCACCATATGTTTCATCACCATATGAATACATACTTGTTTCATAATCCCCATCCATATATTTGTTGCCACTATAAATATCTGAATAATCTCAAGAACCCCTTGCGTTTTCAGTATGACCTACTTTTGTCATTGTTTTTGTTACGTATAAAACATCAGTTGTAGCATCAATGTAATTTGAAGCATCTACCCCCTCAGGAAAATGAAATGAATTTTGACCTGTATGTAAAACACCTGAATTTGAAATGTTTACATTTCCATCTCTTTTGTTATAAATTGTTGTAGTGGAAATAAATTGCTTTTGTCCTCTAGCTTGTCCTGTATATTTATTTTTTTTAACAAAACGTGAGTCATTATACATACTTACCTCTAATCTTATTAAGATAAAGATTTTACACTATATTATAACATTTTGTTATAATTAAAAAGCAATATTAAATTGCCTCTTAGCGGTACGTGGGAGATAACTATGTTAGAAAGTTATTGCCTGACCACAAGAGATCAGATTAACTATTAAGGAGTAACTATGGCTAAAGAAGTAGTTAGGGTTGCTAAATTGGAGTTTAATGCTGGTCAAGCTAAGCCGGGACCTGAGTTAGCTGGTCTTGGTATTGTAATGCCAGAATTTACAAAACAATTTAATGACCAAACAAGGGATAGAGGTTCTGAACCCGTTCCAGTTGAAATTACTATTTATAAAGATAAATCATTTACATTTAAGTTATTTACAGCTCCGGCTGCATATAAATTGAAACAAGCTGCAAAAATTGATAAAGGTGCAGCAAATTCAAAAACTACTATTGCAGCAACAATAAATGTTAAACAACTTAGAGAAATTGCAGAATACAAATTAGTTGATTTAAACACTGATAATGTTGAGCAAGCTATGAAGATAATTGCTGGTACTGCTAGAAATATGGGTATAGCAATTGAAGGTTGAGATGACATTGAGAAATTAAAAGAAGAAGCAAAAGCAGCTGAATTAGCAGCTCAAAAAGCAGCAGCAGCAGAAGCAAAACTTGAAGCAGATATGAAAGCTGCTGCTGAAAATAAAGAATTTACAGAAGCTGAAGTTATTAAAAAACCTGAAGAAGAAAAAGAAGGTGATGAATAATGGCAAAACATGTAAGCAAGAACATGAAGAAAGTAAGAGAAGCTTTTGATGCTTCAAAAGAGTATTCATTACTTGAAGCAATGGAAATTGCTAAAAAAACTTCATTTGTAAAATTTGATGCTTCTGTAGATCTTGCTTTAAATCTTAATCTTGACACAAGAAAAGCAGAACAACAATTAAGAGGATCAGTGTTATTACCAAATGGTACAGGTAAATCAGTTAGGGTTTTAGTTGCTACAGATGATGCTGCACAACAAAAAGCATCAAAAGAAGCGGGAGCAGATATCGTCGTAAATGCTGTTGATTTAGAAGATTTATTAAAAAAAGAAAAACTTGACTTTGATGTGATGGTTGCAGAACCAAAAATGATGATTACATTAGGTAAATACGGGAAAGTTTTAGGACCAAAAGGATTAATGCCAAATCCTAAAACAGGAACCGTAACACCAGAATGTGCTAAAGCTGTTGAAGAACTTAAAAAAGGTAAAGCAAACTATAGAGCTGATAAAGCAGGTATTATTCATTCATTAATTGGTAAAGTATCAATGGATGCTAAAGCACTAGCTGAAAATGCTGATACAGTTATTCAATTAATTAAAAGATTGAAACCTGCAACTGTAAAAGGTACATATATGAAATCAATTTATGTATCTACATCAATGGGTCCATCAATTAAAATAAAAATGGATTAATAAAATATGGATTTTAAAGAAATTATTGAACAACAAAAAAAATTAGATGAAGCAATTAAAAAAGCTCATTCAATAAATATTGAACATACAGATAAAATGCTAATTGCTCTTTATACAGAAATTGGGGAATTTGCAAACGAGGTTCAATCCTTCAAGTATTGAAAAAAATCTAAAAAGATTAACTTAGATAATTTACTTGAAGAATATGCAGACGGACTTCATTTCTTAATGTCATTTTCATTAAAATATGGTTGTTCAGAAAAAATTGATCCAATAATCAAATCAGAAGATGTAAACAATCAATTCTTATACATGTTTAATTCTGTAAGTAAATTAACAAAAAAAATTACAAGAAAAAGAATTGAACAAAGCATCGGTATTTATCTTGGACTTGCTAAATTAACTAATTTAAGTGATAAACAAGTTTTAGATGCTTATATGAAAAAGAATAAGAAAAACTTTGAAAGAATAAAAAATAATTATTAAATTACACATTAAGGTTTTGCTTGGTTTATATATAAAATATATTTGCTAGGCTTAACGTGTTTATGGAGGAAAAATGGTTTCATCAGAAAGAAAAAAAGAATTAATTAAAGAATTTGGTAAAAATGAAAAGAATTCAGGATCTATAGAAGTTCAAATTGCTATCTTAACAGAAGATATTGAGAATTTAAAACCTCATTTCAAAAAGAATCCAAAAGACTTACATTCACAAAGAGGATTTATTGCAAAAATTGAACAAAGAAAAAAATATCTTGAATACTTAAAAGAAAAAGATTTTGATGCTTATTCAGCTTTAATTAAAAAATTAAATATTAGAAAATAATTAAGTTAAAAACAACATTTTTAAGTACCAATTATTGGTACTTTTTTGTTTTAATTGATATAATTAAAGTGGTAGTTTTTTTTAAATCTATTTAGGTATATTGAAAACACAATTAGTATTAAAAAATTGTGGCAATTATTAGAGAAAAAGTTTGAATTATGCTGTTCCAGCAGTTGCAAAAAAGTATGGTGAGAAAATATGTTCAAATATAATGAAAGAAAAGAAAAATATTTATATTTTCCAATAATATTTACATCTAATTCTTACTTTCAATATTATTGAAGTAAGTATTTAAAATTTAAAATACTCTTATTTTGAATAACATTTAACATAATTGGAATGGTGCCTTTATTATTATTAAACATATATTTTTTAAAAGAAAGTATTTTTCATGAAAAAATAGAAGAAATTTTTTGTTATTTGTTTATATCTGTTTTTTTAGTATTTAACATTTTATTGTCATTGTTTTTTGTGAAAACAAAAAATGATCCCATTAATTCAAAAAAAACAAATATTTTTTTAAAAACAAATGTTATTTCAAATTTATTATATTGATTTTCATTTTTAGTATTTTATTGTCTTGAAGTATCAAAAAAAATTAATGGTGATCCACCATTAATATCATCATCAATACCTTTTTTCTTTTTAATTGTTTTCTTTATTTTTATTTGAATTTTTCTTGTATATGTTGTTATGAGATATTCAAAATTTTCAAATAAACTAAGCGACAAAAAATATCCAATGAACATAGTTAAAATTCAAAATTTAAATTCTTTTAAATATATTTATAATGATCAAGAAATATGAAAAGATAATGAAGAAATTTATTTAAATAACAAGGTAGCAAAATTTATAGGTATTGGTTTTTACAAAAGATCTTTTGAGCATCATTGTTTATACATATTTAATATTAATGATGAAAATATAGGTATTGATTTTTGTGAAAATGATTTAATCATAATAAATCAAAATGTTAAAGAAGAAGCAGAAAAGCTATTATTTTCTATTTAGTTAATAACCCAAATATAATGTGGTTTTTTTAAGTACCAATTATTGGTACTTTTTTAGTCTCAAAAAAATTTATATTTTTTCTTATATATTTTTTAAAAATATATAAAATTTTAATTCTAAACAATTTTTAAAAGCAAGTAGAGTGAGAGTGGAAAATCCTAAGTAAAAACCA
>CASEIC010000042.1 GCA_949288045.1 uncultured Mycoplasma sp.
AAAACAAAATTAGATCAAATAGAACAAGCTGCATCTATGTTTGCAAATCAACAAGCTAATAAAGCTGCAGAAGAAAATTCTAATGACGGTCCTATCAAAGCAGATGTTGAGGAAGAAGATAAATAAAATATTTCAATAAAACACAGGGTAACAATATAACCTAAGTGTTTTTTTAACTAACAATTTTTATTTAGTAAAATATTAGTAGGTGTAAAATTACACACTTATTGAGTTTGAATTATTTTATTAATAGTTTATTTATTCCTAATTTTGTTTCAAATAAGTGTATAAATTTTACACCTTAATCTTTTGAAAGGTTTATTACAATGAAATGAGTTAGTTCTCTATCATCAATTAAGGAAAAATTCTTTTTTTGAAAAAAAGATAGAAAAGTAAGCACGAAAACTGGGGGGGGGATGAAAGCTTTCCTTTCAAAACTTTCTGGTGCCTTCTTATTACCTATCGCTGTGCTTGCTATAGCTGGTTTATTTTTAGGAATTGGTTCAACTATAGCAAGTAATTGTCCAGATGGTTCTGGTGGACAAACATTTGGTAATTTCATCAAAGAGTTAGGAAACCCTCTATTTGGTGCATTACCTCTATTATTTGCTGCTGCTATCGCTGTTTCTTTTACAGAAGAAGCGGGGGTTGCAGTTTTTAATTCCATTATTGGATATTTAATATTTAGTGCTATTCAAGCAGTATTCATCACTCCAGTTTATGCAGAGGCTGGGGATCTTATAGGATACAAAATTCTATTCGGTGGAGGTTGAAGAAACCCTGAAGATTTAAAAGCCTTGGTTGGAGGTATGCTTGGGTTTAATGTTATGCAAACCTCTGTTTTTGGTGGTATTGTTGTAGGATTTGTCGTTCAATGAGCTTACAAAAAATTCCACACAATTCAATTACCTCAAGTTATTTCATTTTTTGGTGGTAAAAGATTTGTTGCCTTGGCAGTTGTGTTATTAATGATTCCATTAGTATTTGCATTCTTGCTATTTTGACCATACATTGGTTACATCTTTAACTGAATTGGTAAAAATTCAGGAAAAATTCCTTACGGATTTGATTCATTCATCTTTGGATTTATTGAAAGATCATTAGTTCCATTTGGATTACACCATGTATTCTACTCACCATTATGATATACATCAGCCGGTGGTGATGTATCAGTTGAATTAAAAAACTGATTATCAGATCCAAATGTTAAAATCTTAGCAAGTGATTTAAAAGACTTAATGAAAGCTCTTGGATTAAGTGATAACGAATTGAATAATCTTGGACTAAGTGATTTAACTCAATATGTTGGTATTGCTGATTTTAACTTCATACCTGGTTCAGTACAAGGAGATTCAACAACAACACTTGCTCTAATGGGTGTTAATACAAATACAATTCACTACGAAATAAATGGTGTTAAACATTCAGAATCAGTATACATGTTTGTACAAAATGAATTAGGTATTAAACTTGGTAGATTCTTAGACGGTAAATTCTCATTCATGCAATGAGGACTACCATTTGCTGGTGCTGCTATGGTTATGGCTGCTCCTAAAGAAAACAGAAAAGTTGCACTTGGTACAGTATTCCCAGCAGCTTTAACATGTTTTGTCACAGGGGTTACAGAACCATTAGAATTTACATTCTTATTCTTAGCACCTGCTTTATTCTTTGGATTCCATGCATTTATGTGTGCTCTATCATTCTTAATGGCTAATGTTCTATCAGTTCACATTGGTATGGCATTCTCAGGAGGATTCTTAGATTTAGTTGTTTATGGAATGGTTCCAGTAATGAAAGGAACAAACTTCTGATGAACAATTGTTGTTGGTATGGCATATATTCCAATATACTACTTCGGATTCTACTTCTGAATTAAAAAAGCAGATTTACCAACACCAGGCAGAGGTGGAAATACAAAACTATTTACTAAAAAAGATTATCAAAATTCAAAAGAAAGTTCAGAAGCTATTGCTAATGAATCAGGAATTGAACCACAGGTGTTATCAATTATTGATGGATTTGGTGGAAGATCAAACATTACAAAAACAGCAAACTGTGCAACAAGATTAAGATTTGATGTTAATGACATGTCATTAGTAGATGAAAATAAACTTAAAGCAGCAGGAGCATTTGGAATGAGAAAAGTTTCAGACACTCACGTTCAAGCAATATTTGGTCCAATAGCTGATCAATTAAGAATTAAAATTGATAATGCACTTGCTGAAATTGATAAAAATCCAAATATATTAAATTCAATTTCAAACTCAAGTCCTGAAATATCTTCAACAACAAATCAAATAGCTTATGAATCATCACAATCAGATGTTCAAAAAGAAAAAGTTAAAATTTATTCTCCTGCAAAAGGTAAATTAAAACCATTAAGCAAATTAAATGATGGTGTATTCTCAGAAGGATTATTAGGACAAGGAGTTGCAGTAACTCCAGAGTCTGGAAAAATTTATGCACCTATAAGTGGTGAACTTGTTACAGTTTTCCCAACAAAGCATGCTTATGGTATTAGAAGAAAAGATGGTTTAACTATTCTTGTTCACATTGGAATTGATACAGTTTCACTAAATGGACAAGGATTTAAAACAAATCTTCAACAAGGTCAAATGGTTAAACAAGGTCAAATTCTTGCTGAAGTTAACTTAAATTTACTAAAATCAAAAGGCATTGTTTCAGATGTTATTTGTGTTGTGACTTCAGATTCATCAATCCAACTTGATTCATCTAATAAAATTAAATCAAAAGGAGATGTAACTAAGTCATCAATAATTATTAGTTAATAAAAAACAATTAATCAAATAAACATAAGGTATCAAACCTTATGTTTTTTATTTATCTAATAAAGAATGTAAACATAAATCCTGTTGATAAAAAAATACCAATAATAATAAGCGATAATCCTAATACAGGTCATAATGTTAGTCTCACTTTTTCACTTCAAGGTAACAACAATTTAGCTTCTTCGTATGTACCTTTAAATTTAGGATTTTGTTTTTTATATTCTTCTAATTGTCTTTTTTTATAGTATTCGACTTTTCTTTTTGAATTTTTTTGAAAAAAGAAAAGTACAATTCCTAAAAGTATTAAAACAATACCAAAAGTAATTTCTCATCATTGAGGTATATTCATAGTGAAATTATATCATTTAATATATTTTAGAATTTACTCTTTAAAAATAATTAATTATTACTTTTAATTATTATTTACAATTTGATAATGCATAAATGATTGCACCAATTACAGGTGGTAAAAAGAAAAATGGAATAAATCAAATTCAACCTTTTAAATTAAACATTTTTGTTAATAAATAAGGAATTACACCAATAATACCACCAAACACCAAAGCTGCTAGTAATCCTCAAAAATGAATTTTCCGTCTTTTGCCATATTTTTATCTCCTTTTATTTTTTCATCTGTGCAGCAACTTCTGCTGCAAAATCTACTTCTTGTTTTTCAATTCCTTCACCAACTTCAAATCTAATCATTTCTAATTCAGTTGCACCAATTTCTTGTAGATATTTACCAACTGTTTTACCTGATTCAACAACATAATCTTGTTCTGTTAATGTGTAATTTGAAAGTTCTTTTCTTAACATACCAGCCATAATTGATTCTTGAACTTTTTCTGGTTTTCCATTTAACGCTGGTGATTTTGCAAATTCTTCTTTTAATGCTTTTATTTTTTCTGATGGTACCGCTTCTTCATTCATATACTCAGGATTCATAGCAACAATATGCATTGCAATACCTTTTAGCTTTTCTTCATTTCCTCCTCTTGCAACAAATAAAGCTGCTTTTTTATTATCAAAATGTACATATGAACCTACATTTATTCCATCTTTAATTTCTACTTTTGCAACTCTTCTAAAAGCAATTTTTTCTCCAATCTTTGCGGTTGCTTCAACTGTTAATTCTTCAATTGTTTTTCCAGAAGCATCTTTTAAATGAATTGCATCTTCAAAAGATGTAAATGCATTATTTAAAAGAATTTGTCCTATTTGTTGTGTAAGTTTTTTAAAGTCTTCATTCATTGCAACAAAGTCTGTTTGTGAATTTACTTCATAAATAATTGCATATTTATCATTTCTAGCAATTGCTACTAAACCATCAGCTGCAATATTTCCTGCTTTTTTCACAGCTTTTGCTGCTCCGTTCTTTTGTAATCATTCAATCGCTTTATCTAAATCATTATTAGATGCTTCAAGAGCTTTCTTACAATCTACAAAACCCGCTCCTGTCATTTCTCTAAGTTTTTTAATTAAATCACCCATAAATTATTCTCCTTCAACTTCTTTTTCTTTTTTAGCCTTTACTTCTTCTTTTGTTTTTGAAGATGAAAGTTTTCTTGAACTAATAACTTTTGTTGGAGTTTTTGCTCCTTCACCCTCAACTCTTGGTCCTCTTTGAACTTGTGTTTTATTTTCTTCTTGTGGTAAAACAATAGCTTCATCTGGTTGATAAGCGTATTTGGTTGTTCCACCCTTACCATAAACGATGGCATCTCCTAAAATTGTAATAATTAGGTTTAATGATTTAACTGAATCGTCGTTTGCTGGAATTCCCAAATCAACTAATTCAGGATCTGTATTTGTGTCAATAATTCCAATAACTTTAACATTTTTCTTTTTAGCTTCTTTTATTGCAATTAAATCTTCATTTGGATCTGCAACAATCATAATTTGTGGAGTTCTTGTTAAAGGTCTAATACCATTCAAATTTTTATGAAGTTTATCTAATTCTTTTTTCATTAGAATTCCTTCTTTTTTAGTATAACCTTCAAAATTTCTTTTTTCAAGGTTTTCTAAATCTTCCATAACTCTTAATCTCGAAAAGATTGTTTTTGAGTTTGTAAGTGTTCCACCTAATCATCTCTCATTAACATAAGCACTATTTGTTCTAATAGCTTGCTCTTTAATTACTTCTCTTGCTTGTTTTTTTGTACCTACAAAAATAAATGTTGAGCCTTTTTCAGCAGCTTTTGATAATAATTTAAAAGCCAATTCTAATGCTTTATGTGTTTTTGAAACATCAATAATATGAGTTCCATTCTTAACACCATGAATAAATGGCTTCATTTTTGGATTTCATTTATCTTTTTTATGCCCAAAATAAACACCAGCTTCTAAAAGTTTATTAATTGATACAACTTCTCTTTCTTGTTGTTTTTGTTCTGTTCCCATAATATAAAAATCTCCTAAATTTTTATTCTATTCATATACGAGTGTTAATAACTTCCTCAAACTTCTAACAACTTCATCCAATCATCAGGACACACTCTGTTGAATTCATCTAAGTGCCATTATATAAACAAAAAAATATAACTATACACCATTATACCAAAATTTAAACATTATATAAAACATTCAATGATATCTTTTATATTATAATTATTAAACTTTATATGAGAAAATATCCTAAAAAGAAATTTGGTCAAAATTTCTTAAATGACCAAAACATTCTAAATAAAATAACTAATATAATTGACATTAAAAATAAAAATATTTTGGAAATAGGACCAGGACAAGGTGCTTTAACTAGATTGTTATTAGAAAAAGCAAATAAAGTTGTTGCTTTTGAAATTGATAATTATTTGTTTAATGAATTAAAAGAAAAATTCAAAAATGATGATTTGATTTTAATCAATCAAGATTTTTTAAATGCTGATTTATCAATATATGAAAATTTTAATATTATTGCAAATATCCCTTACAACATTTCAACAGATATCATTTTTAAGATATTCAATAATTTTAAAAACTTTGAAAATGTTGTTCTACTAGTGCAAAAAGAATTTGGTAAAAGACTTTGTGCAAAAGTTGGTGATTCAGATTATTCAAAACTTTCTCCCTCGACAAAATTATTTTACAATGCAACATATTGTTTTGATGTTGAAGCATCATGTTTTTGACCAAAACCGAAAGTAACATCTTGTGTTGTACACTTAAAAAGAACAAATGAAAAATATGATGTTGATTATAATGAATTGTTGTCATTTATTAAAACATGCTTCTCAATGAGAAGAAAAACACTTTGAAACAATATAAAAAATGCTAACAATATATCAATTGAAAAATATATAAATATATGTAATGATATAAAAATGGATATAAAATCAAGACCGGAAGAATGAAGTCTTGATCAATTATTTTATTTATTCAAAACAATTAATAGTTAGTGAAATTAATTTCATCATTATTATTTTCATCATAATTTCAATTTTCATGATACTCTTCAGGCTCTGGTTCATAATAAGCTGTTTTAGTAGCATCATTATAGTGTCTTTCTTCGTCAATTAATGTAAATTTCTCACCACTTTTTCCGCCTGATCCTTTATTTTTTTTAATAAGCATAAATACCACAATTGCAATTAATAAAACACCACCTATAATTAAAATAATTCCACCTAAAACTGATGAAAGATTTTTCTTACTATCTTCTAATTTGTAACCTGTAAGTTTTATTGCATTTTCAAATGTCATTGTTTCTATTAACTTAGCATTAGATCAAGCTTTTTTATTATTTATCTTAATAGTAATCAGCGCTTCTTTAGCATCTTGTTGATTATTATCGTTAAAAATAATTTCTATGTCATTTAAAGTCAAACTTGTATTTGGAACTGTATTAATAACAATTCCTTCACTTATTATTTGTTTTTTGATTTCATTTAATGAATTGTTTTTATTTGACTTGATATCATCAAGTGTTAAATCCTTCAAACTATTTATTTGACTTAAATCTATCATATTTTTAAATTCATCAATTGATGTTGTTGCTTGTTCTAAAGACAATGAATGGAATCCTTTTAATGTAATAGATTCAAAAACTTTATCTTCATCAAGAATAACTCCATTTTCTTTGCATGTACCTGCTTTAAATGTAACCCTTACAGTAATTACCTCTAATGTATTATCTTTAATATAAATTTCAATGTCACTTGAAGTTAAAGGTTTTACTGGATTTAAAACTTTTTTGATAAGAGCATTTTTAATAATATTTAATTCAGATTCAGTTAATTTGTTATTTGCAAAATCATCATAAACTAAAGGAGCATATAAATTACTTAATGACGAGTCGCTAATTACTAATGATTCAAATCCTGTTGAACTATCATCTTTTTTGAAACCACGCAATTCAATAGAATGAGATAATGCAATAGCACCTGAGTTAAAATCAACCAATAAACCTTCATCATTGTAATATCTTAAAACATCAAAATTTACATTTATGTTACCACCAGCATTATTTGGACTAATTTTTACTATTTTAATATCTGATTTATTTAAATCACTTGGTAAATTTGTAAATAACTCATTAATTTTTGAAAAAATTTCATTTAATACATCATTAGATGAAAATTCAGAAGGTAATATATTTGAATTGTTCAATGTAATGTAACTTGTATTTGTAGGACGTGTAGGTAATTGAACTTTAAATCCTGTGATTGTTACATTATCAAAATTAATTGTTTGTTGAGGAGCTCCATCAATTCATCCTTTATTATTTTTAAGTCTTATCGAAACAATAAGTTTACCTTCTTTATTATTTGGAGATAATGAAACTATTTCAATATCTGATGATGTTATTGTTTGATTTTCAACAGGATATTTAATCATCTTAGCAAGAGCTTCTTTGAAAGAGGCACTATCAATAGAAATTTCAGAAGGAAGTGTATTTTCAAAACCCAAAACTTGTCCACCTACAAATGTGGTTGTTCTTAATTCATCATTTCATTTAAAGCCTTTAAATGTAAATTGTCCTAAATCGAATTCAGTTTGAGGAACACCAGATTGTTGAGCTTTATTATTAATAATTTTAACTTTCAATGTTAAAGTACCTAAGGCATCCGAATGTGATTTATATTCAATTACAATATCATTTGATGATAAGGTTTGTCCAGCAACTAAATTTTCAACATTTTTTGCAATTGCTGATTTTATTTGACTATCATTTGCTTGATAAGTTGAAGGTAAAATATTTGAAACACCTTGAAGTTCTAAATTTGAAATACTTGTTGTTGTTGTATCTTTTTTAAAACCTGTAAATGTAACCTCAAAGTCAGAAGATTCAATACCATCTTGCAAAATACCATCTTGATTGTAAAAATTGTTAATTTTAAAAACAACTAATACTTTTCCTGTTGGATTATCTGGTTCAAAATTTTTAATAATAATATTGTTTTCTAAAAAGTTAGATGGTAAATTGTTAAATAGTTTGTCTTTGTTTGAAAAAATAAATGATTTAAGATTAGCATCTGTTAGACTTTCTGGAATTGTGTTTTCTTGACCTTGAATTGCAACTTCAGTAACAATTTGAGTTGTAGGTAATTGAACTTTAAATCCTATAATTGTTACATTATCAAAATTAATTGTTTGTTGAGGGGTTCCATCAATTCATCCTTTACTATTGTTAAGTCTTATTGAGACAACAAGTTTACCTTCTTTATTATTTGGAGATAATGAAACTATTTCAATATCTGATGATGTTATTGTTTGATTTTCAACAGGGTTTTTAATCATCTTAGCAAGAGCTTCTTTAAAAGAGGCACTATCAACAGAAATTTCAGAAGGAAGTGTATTTTCAAATCCTGAAACTTCTCCACCTACAAATGTGGTTGTTAATAATTCTTTATTTATTCTAAAACCTTCAAATAATATAGATCCTAAATCAAGAGTTGGTTGTATTTCACCATCTAATTGTCCTTTTGAATTAATTATTTTAACTTTTAATTCAAGTGTTCCTTTGTAATCTGATGAAGACACAAGTGCAACCACAACATCAGATTCTGTAACAACAGTTCCATCAACATTATCAATAACATTTGATGCTATTGCCCTCAATAAACTTGAATAATTTTCATCACTTAGTGCTTCTGAAGCAAAAATGTTACTTACACCTGATAAAACATTGTTACTAATTGATGTTGTTGCAGATACTTTCTTAAATCCTTCAATTGTTAATTCAAATTCTTTTGATGGGGTTGTTGATTCGATTAAACCATTTTCATCATAATAATTAACAATTGTGAATTTAACAACAATTTTACCAACCTTATTCAAATGATTAAATTGTGCAATAGATATATTATCAATACTAAATGATAATGGAAGATTCTTAAAAATATTGTTTCTATTATCAAAAATTAATTGTTGAATTTCAGAACTTTTTACACTATCAGGTCTTACATTAGGTTTATTTACATTAATATTATTCAAAATAAATTCAGTTGGTTTTTGAGATGCAAATCCTTTCAACACAATAGGATTTTCTTGAGAACCAAGAGTTAAAGAAGGAACAGGATAACCATCTTGAAGAGCTTTGTTATTTGAAATAGTAATTGTTACTGAAACACTTCCATCAATGTTTGAAGTTGAAATG
>CASEIC010000043.1 GCA_949288045.1 uncultured Mycoplasma sp.
TAGTATTTAAATCAAAATATTTTATTCCTTTTGTCTTACCTTCAAATTTTAAAAAATTGTTTGATAATAAAAAAGCTAAAACATTTTCAATAGTTCTTTCGCTTATTTCAATTGAATAAGAAGAAATAAAGTCAAGAATATCTTTTTTATTAATAGATTTTCTTTCATCTAATAAAAATTCAATAATTAAAATAGATTGCTGTCTTTTGTTTAACTTACTTTCGTATAGTGTTTCAGTAAATTTCAAATAATTTATAAATTTATTAAAAATAGATTTTAATATTTGAAGATTAAATTCTATAAATGGTGAATAATCATTTTCATGATGATTTCACCCTTTATTACATTTAGATAAAGAAATAAGGTATTCATCCTGATTTTCTAAAATCGTTTGTTCAAAACTCTCATACCTTACAAAAGCAAATCCTTCTTTCATTAACAAAAAATTTGTCAATAATCTACTCATTCTTCCATTACCATCATTAAAAGGGTGTATAGACAAAAAATCAAATATGAATATAGGTATTTTAATTAATACATTTAAATCACTCTTTTCATATCAGTCACATAATTCATCAATTAATAAAGGCGTTTCTCAGGGCTCGCTGCCAACCATTAAAACATTACCTTTATTATCAATAACTTTATTCACTGTATTTTTAAATTTACCACCAATTGATTCAGCTTGAATAGTATTTCTAAAAAGTTGGTTATGTCATGACAATATAGTGTTTTTATCCAATTTTATTTCAGGAGTAAAATCTTTTATGTAATTAAGAATTAGGTTATAGTTTTCGATCAATGTTTTTGCATTAATATTCAAACTTCTTTTTTGATTTGTTGAAACTACAATTCCTTCAATAGCATTTGATGATGTTCCTGAAAGTTTAGATGAACTTAAGGAAAGAGATATTCTATTTATATTTTTTAATCAATTTGGAGAAATATAATTGTTTGAATTAATTAAATTCATCAAATCATCAATTTCTTTTTGAATTTTGCTATTTATAACTTTTAAGTTTTTATTTTTTGAAAACATGTTAATAGAATTATAAATTAAAATGTGCAAATAATTGTTATATTGTGCAAATTCTTGTAAAAATGTGCAAATAATTGTCAAAATGTATAATTGTTAAAAACATCATTAAGCAAATCTAATATTTTTGTGAAAATATTCACAATTATATGATATAATGGAAAATATATTATGAAATTATGAAGAAGTTTTTATTCAAAATTAGATAATTGATTGGTTTCTAATGATAGAAACCCTTTATTAATTATTGGAGCAAGACAAACAGGAAAAACTTTTTCAGTATTAGAATTTGCACAGGAAAAATTCAATGATAAATTTGTTTATTTAAATTTTATGAAAGATGAAAAAATAAAAGAGAAATTAAAAGATATAACAAATCCTTCTGAAATAATCAATATTTTATGTATTTATTTTGATAAGAAAATTGATTCTGAATATTTAATAATTTTTGATGAAATTCAAGAATTAAGCAATATTAGAACTTCATTTAAATTTTTTAAAGAGAATATGCCTGAATATAAAGTAATTGGATTAGGAAGTTATTTATTAAATGCTTTATTTAATGATGGAGAAGGTTTCCCAGTAGGTAAAGTTGATACAATCCAATGTTTCCCCTTAACATTTTATGAATATTTATTTAATGCAAATAAATTTCTTTTTGAAAAAATTAAACAAAGAAAATTTGAAAAAAACATATTAGATGAGGTTTTGGCACAATGAAAAGATTATTGTGTTGTTGGTGGTTTACCTAAAATAGTAAGTACGTATTTACATACTAAAAATTTAAAAGATATAAATGATATAAAACATCAATATTACAATGATTATATAAACGATATAACAAAGCAAATTATTAATAAGGTTGATAAAGTTAAAGCTATAATGATTTTTGAAAATATCATTAAATTCTTATCAAAAGAAAATAATTCATACTCATTATCAGTTATTGAAAAACATGCAAGATATAGAGATTATGAAAATGCACTTCTATATTTATTAAGAACACATATTGTTAATGAAATTAAATGTATTGATAAATTAAAATATCCTTTATTGATTAATGTAATAAATAGTAAATTTAAATTATTTTATTTTGATCATGGATTTATGAGCTACATTTTAAACACAACACAGAACTCACTATTTAGTGATGAAAAATTGTCTAATTATAAAGGCGCAGTTGCTGAAACAATTATTTTTAATGATTTAAAAACAAAACTTTTAAGAAATAATCAAATTTATTATCACAAATTTATTTCTAATGGAATATCTTATGAAATAGATATTGTTTTGAATGGTATGAATAATAAGATAGTCCCAATCGAAATAAAATCTGGTAATAATTTAAAAGCAAAATCATTATTTAACTTGCTAAAAACAAATAACGAAATAGAAAATGCAATGTTTTTATCTTTAAATTCAGAAATAAATGTTGAAAAAATTAATAACACAAAAATATTATATTTTCCAATATATTTATTTCCATTTATAGAAATTGTGGATGACAGAGTTGATGTAGAAAAGTTAATTGAAATTTATGCATTATCTAATTAAATTGCATATTATCTTTTAACAAGAAGAATATGTTGGTGTGAATGAAAATTGTGCAAATTCTTGTAAAAATGTGCAAATAATGGTGAAATGATTTTGAAGTTATAACAAATTTTTGTGTGTTTGTTTACACAGTTTTAAGCAATAAATAATTATATTTTGATGGGTAATAATTGACCATTTGACCAATTTTCAACATTTGAATGGGTTGTTGGTGTGAAAAATTCTTCAGTTGTTTTTAAAAAATAAACATCATTATATCCATCACTTCCAACAAGCATGCTATCATCTCACGTTGGATCACACCACAATCAAGTTCCATTAATGTTAATTAAATTTCAAGCATGTTTCCCTGGTTGTGCTGGTTCGTCTGGATTAGCATTTGCCATAACCAATCCCGTTATACCAATTGTTTTAGTTTGTAATATATTTCCCATATATTGAAATAAATGAGCATATCCTTCACAAAGCACCTTGCTACTTTCTCCATTATTTACAAAACCACCTATTTGTGATACATCATTTAATGATTGCCCATAACTTACATATGGCAATAACCATTTATAAATTAGTTCTGCTTTTTGTCTATCAGACAAACTTGTAATATATTCTTTTCATGACGAAGTTGCAATTGTTGATTTTTGTAATTGAATTAACCTTTCCTTAATTTTAAAATTTTCTTGAAAAATGTTTATTGATTTATATTCGCGAAATATTTCTAAATAATCAATTGGCAACGAATTAGAAAGGTCATAAATCAATTTATCTGAGGGTTTATAATTTGTTAATGTAGCTCCTGAATCTATATAAAGTTTATTCTCCCTTAATATTGCTGGTTTTAAACTTTTTACAAAATTAAACAATGATGCAAGTTCAAATGTCAATTCTCTTAAAAAATCACTTCTAATATTCAAATAGCCTTCTGATAATTCAATTTCTAAAATTGGTGCTGAAATTGTATTATTTGTAATTGGACTTATTCCCAATACTAAAACACTTATATTTCTTGAACATATTTTTGTTAATACTTCTTTTAATAATGCTTTTTCATTTGTATTTGCTATTGAATATAAATACATATTTTCAACATACTTATTTATATCAATATTAAAAATCGAATCATTTAGTTGTAATGTTAAATCATCTATATCATCCAAATACATAAATTCATTTTTAATACCAATATTAAAATTCTTACTTGAATCTGCTTTAGATATTAATTGTTTTTGTAATCATTTTGTCTGAATTTTAAATGAAAGAGTATTCGAAATACTTGTATTTATATATGCTTCTATTTTTGAATTTTCAAAAACAAAATTATGATATTCAATATCACCCGACTTTCTTGATGCACTCATTAATGATGGAGTCAAATTTGATATATATGTAAATTTAACCTTTATGTTTCCAGAAATTGTCTTGTTTGCATTTAATTTAATATTATTTTCTTCTAACATTCAATTCAAATTATTTGTATTCATTGTTTTAAATCTTTTAGCATATATTCCAACATATGTTTCTATATAAGATTTAATGTCTATTTCGCTTAAATTATTTTTTACAAAATCATTTCCATTTTCAATTGCCTTTTCAAATGAAACTATTTCATTTGTATAAATTCTTTGAGTATATTCGTCTTTTCCATCTATCTCGAAACCATACCTTAAATTTTCTAAAGGTGGTTTTGTTTCTTCTTCTGTATCATTATTACTCTTACTACATGAAACGCCTATTAAGGGTGTAAAAGTTAAAAGTGCTAAAGTACTAATTGTTAAAAATTTATTTTTCACAGTTCCTCTTAATTGTAATTTTTACAACAATATAATTATAAATAATCTAGATAAAAATTATTGTTCATTAATTCATTTTGAAGAAATATTAACAGGCATAATTTGTACTTTTTTGTTGTAGTAGTATCATGAGTGTTTTTTATATCTTATTTTTTCATACATTTTTTTACCTGTTATTTCAAAATAAATAACAAGGATTAAACCAACAACTATAAAGATAATAGCTAAAATTAAGTATCAATCTTCATAATCTCTTGCATCCCTCATTGGTTCCATGATAACCCTTACAATTCCGTATCACATTAAATATAATCCTCCAGTTGTTCCTGGTTTAAATGTATTTAATTGTAAGAATACTCAAACAATTAAAATATAACCAAATAAAGATGTTAGTGATTCAATTAAGAATAATGGAATTCTAAAAGCACCATCAATTCACATGTTTCATGAAATTGCAGTACCTAATCATGCAATTGATTCGTACGATGTTTCTGCTCCATATAATTCATGATTAGCAAAGTTTCCTCATCTACCAATTGCTTGACCTAATAAAACATTAGGTAATATTATCCCAAATGCTTTTCTTATATCAATAATGTTTCTTTTCTTTCTCAAATATAAGAGATCAACAACCGTTGGGACAAAAACACCACCTTGTATTGATAAACCACCATCTCAAATTGCATATCATCTACTTAAATCATCTCCATTAATTGCAGATTCGATTATTCAAAATAATCTAGCACCAACAATAGCTGATGGTATTGTAAAGATAATTAACATTAAATAAATATCAAGTGGGTATCTATTTTTCTTTCAAAAGTATAAAATAGAAAATATTGATGCGATAATTCCTAACATCATTGTAAAAGGATAAAGACGAAAATCACCAAATAAATAAATTGGATCTCCTTCTTTTCAATTGACAGGCATATTAATGTTATTCATTATTTACCTTCTTTTATCCTTTCTTGAATTTCTTGAAATGCATCAACTCCTTCTTTTTTTGTTATGTAAAGTGATGCTGCTACTTCAATTAATGAAGATGTGTTTCTACCTGCTCTAACAGGTATTTGAATTTTATTAATTTTACCATCTAATATCTTATAAAAATGATTTTGATTTCCTAATCTATCAAAATGGAATTTTTCATCTTTTATTAATTCAATTACTAAATCAATATTTGTTCTTTCTTTAACAGATTTTTTTCCATAAATTGATTCAATATCAATAAGACCCAATCCTCTTGCTTCTAATATATTTTTGGTTATTTCAGGAGATATACCAACAAAATGATTTCCAATTCTTTTAATAATAACTGAATCATCTGAAACGAACATGTGACCTCTTTGAATTAATTCAACCACAGCCTCAGATTTACCAACTCCACTTTCTCCAATAATCATAACACCTATACCATTAATAACAACAAGAGAACCGTGAACGAAATCTTGTGGAGCAAAATGTTCAGCAATATAAATTCCGACTGTTGTTGTAACAAATGAAAGTTTGGTATCTGGAAAAACAACCGGAGTATCTGTTTCATTGGCATATTTCAAAATCAATTTTTTATTTTTTTCAGAAACACCATTTGAACATATAACTAGTGGGGTTTTTTGTTCAAATATTTTTTTAAGGTTTTCATCCAAAGTTTTTTTATTTAATGAATCCATCAATGATGATTCTTTAGTTCCAAAACCAATAATGTTTTTGTTTAAATCTTCATGATCAAAATGACCAAGAATTTCTAAACCAACTCTATTAATTGATGGTCTTTTAACTTCTCTTCATTTTTTTATTTTGTCTTTATTTACAACTTCTAAAAGATTATCTTCGCAAAGATTCAAAACATTTATAAATCTAGATATATTTATGGTACTTGTTTTCTTATTACTCATAACAACAATTAAATTATATGATATTATTTATTCTAAATAATATTTTTAGAATATGATATTATTTATTTTAAATAATATTTTTAGAAAAGGACATTATGAAAAAAATACTTTTAGGAATTACTACAACTTCATTAGCAATTACTCCTATTGCTACTGTTGTTTCTTGTTCAAATTCAAATGGAGTTTCAACTAACCAAGTTGAATTTAATACAAAAACAGCATTAACAATTAAAAATAGATCAAATGAAATATATAATGTTTATCAAGCAAATGAAAATCCTGATGCTATTCAAAAATTGCATGATTTTTTATTCAATAATTTAACTGTAAAAAATTTGCAAAAAGAATTTAATTTACTATTAACTGAATTTTATGAATCATATGAACATGAAAATAATGTTTCAGAAATTGAAATTGAAAAAATTGATGTTCTAGAAAGAATTGAAGAAAATAATAGAGAATACTCGTTCAAACTTAGAGTTTGAATGGAAAAAGAAGATGAAATTACTGATGAGGAAGAATTAATTTCACAAGACATTATTTGAAAACCAACAATTAAATTAATTTCACATGATGAAATTGAAGAAATAAAACAAACTGTAAGTAAATATACACAAAATCAAACAAACAATGATATTGACTTAAGTGATATTAAGGAAATCTTCTTTGGTGAAAGAGATGCTGATGATTTTGATGACTATGGAGTTTTTGATAGATTAAAATTATTTAACAAAGATTATAAAAATTTAGCATGTTTACTAGGTTATGAATTGTCTTTAAATGATATATTTAGTCAATTAACAGTAAAAACTAGAGTAGGTGTTGATTTAAATACTAAATTTACAATTCCTTCTTTAATTTTAAATTCTAAAGCCGTATTGTTTGTGCCAAATAAAAAACCAGATATTGATTTTACACAAAAACCTTCGCTAACACAATCAACATTAGATACAATTTTTGCAAATACAACAATTATTAGTGATAAAACACAAATCGTTAATACATTGAATCAATTATTATTAAATCCAATTACTGTTGAGGATTTAGTTGGAGCAAAAGATATTAGTTCAATTCAATTAATAAAAGATACAAATAAATATATGCTTGTTGTAAATTATGGTTTATCAAAAGAAATGCCTGATTTAATTTACTTTTATCCTTCGGTAAGATAATAAAAAAATCCTTAATAGGATTTAGACATATTAAATATGTTTTTAATTAATTAGAGAATAAGCATATTTTTTATTTGATTATATACTAATTCAACATGTTCATGACCATGGTCATGTGAGTGTGAATGATCATGGAAACAAATTACAAATAAAGCTGCTGCTATTCCAATAAAGAATATTATCATTGTTAAATATCAACTTTTATTTCCAATTTTTATATTATGAACAAATTCTGGAATAAATTCAACAATTGATAAAAATAATAAGAATGAAGCAGCAACTAATTGAACCATATAAATTGCTATATCGTTTTCAAGTGAATATCATCCAATTATTGAACCAATGATTACTAATGGAACAACAATAACGTCGGCTAAAAAACTATTTAAAGCTGCTCTTTTTTTTGATATGCCCATATCAATTTGTCTATAGTAAGTTATTAATTCTTCAGGTAAAACGTGAATTACAAATGAACATAAAAAAACAATGTTTGCAATACTAATTTCTGGTGATTTTGCAATTTGTGCACATAATAATCCAATAATTAATCCATCTGGTATTTTATGACTAAATAAAAAGAAGAATGCAAAAGCTTTTGATCTTTTGTCTTTATGTTCATTCACAATAATTTCATCATCATGATTATGACTATGAACATTAATTCCTCTTTTCTTTGCAAAAAAGAATTTTCCTGCTAATGATAACAATAGCATTAATAATACTGTCATTGATAATACAACAGCTAACACTGCTTTTGTTCCAACTTCATTATTAATTACATTTCCCAAACCTTCTTCAAGATGGGTTTTTGATTCTCCAATTAACAATACAGTTGCAGTTATCAAAAAGAAACCAGATGAGAATGCATATAAATATCTATTTGCTTTTTCACTTATTGTCGGTTTAAAAATAGGGAGCAAAACAACAAGAATTAATGGTGCTCCTACAATAAAGAATGAAATAACTGCAACAACTGTTATTAATATTTGAATATCAGTCATTGTGGATTAACCTTTCTACGTTAACCATTCAGTTAACAAAATTATTTTATCAAATTATAAATTTGGATAAATATTTTTAAATATTTCATTTGGTTCTTTTCAAAAACCTTTTTTATTTTGTTTTGCTTCTTCTTGTAGTTCATTTAATTGATTAATATATTGCGAATCATAATAATAAAATGGGTTATTTTTATTTGGTGAAATATATCTTACAATAGCCAATCCATTTGAAATCATATAAGAAGCAAAATCAATACCGCTTGACATTGTTACTCTTGATATTCAACGTCCATATTTATCTTTTTTAAGACTTTCGGTTTCAACTTCTTGATTTGTTAATAATCTATAGGCCTCATTCTTTGCTTGAGATCCTCAAAAATATTGAGATCCAGATGTTGGTTTATTATTAGATGTGTCAAATGTTTCTGGTGTGTCAATACCTAAAATTCTATGATTACCATTAAATGCTATAAATGTATCTCCATCAACAATACTATCAACTATAAGTAATGTTCCATAATTTGAAATTACATTTGAACAAGATATAGTTGAAGCAATAAATAAGAAACTACTAATTGGTAAAAAAAATAAAGCTTTATTATGCTTTATTTTTTGATCCTAATTCTTCAATTTTTTCAAGAACAGTTTCTCTCATTGCTGCTGTACCAGGAGCATAAAGTTTTCTAGGGTCAAAATTTTTACCTTGTTTTGCTTTACCAGATTCAACAAATTTTCAAATAGCTTTTGCATTTGCTTGTTGTAATTCTGTATTAATATTAATTTTTGAAATTCCTAATGAAATAGCTTTTTGAATTTGTTTTTTAGGAATACCTGAACCACCATGTAAAACCATTCCAATTCCGCATGATTTTGATAATTTTTCTAAAGCTTTAAAATTCAATCCTTTTCATCCTTTTGGGTATGGTCCATGAATATTACCAATACCTGCTGCTAAGAAGTCAATACCAAGATCTGCCATTTTTTTAGCTTCTTCTGGATCTGCAATTTCTCCTTCGCCAATAACACCATCTTCTTCACCACCAATTGAACCAACTTCAGCTTCAACAGATGCATTGTATTTTTTAGCTAATGCAACTA
>CASEIC010000044.1 GCA_949288045.1 uncultured Mycoplasma sp.
CCATCATGAAAAATATTTTTTGGAATATTTGATAGATTTACATGACAAAGTAATTTATTACTAACTTTTTATATGTTTTTATATTTATGAAAACCAGATCATCAGTTTTTTAAGAATAATACTTTTTTAATTTCAACAATGGTTTATGTATTTTTTACCTTTATAGGGTATAACGTTGTTTTGGTTGGTATTTCAGGTGATAGAGCATATGTAGGTTCTCCGATTGAAGTTACAACAAATGTTTGAGTTCACATATTGGCGCCTCTTTGATTCATAATATATGGTTATACATTTATGTTAAGTAATGCAAATAAAGAACCTGCATCATTTTGAAGAATTTTATTAAAAGGAATGATATATCCAACAATATATGCGATATATTTGATAACAATTCCATATACCTTTAAGGATTATAGACTTAATCCAGATGTTTATGGAAATACGGAAGGTTTAGCTTATTCTGTTTATGGAGGTGCTACAAATACTTTTGAAAATAACACAAGTTATGCATATATTCTTGTTATGTTATTAGTGTTCTTCCCTGGATCATTCGCTGCGTTTTACTATAGTTGAAAAGGTATTAATAAGATTTCACCTAAATATTTACAAAATTCAAAAATTCTATATTAAAAAATAATATTTTTTATATAGTATTATAATTTTCTTTGTATGGAGAATAAAAAAAGAAGGTATGAAATAGGTGAAAGCATATTATGTAAAGTAGTTGCAATCAATAAAAACTATTTTGAAATTCAAACTTTAGATAAAGAAAAAGGTATTACATACGTGAATGAAATTTCAGATTACTATGTAAACGATTTAAAATCTGTTGTAAATGTTGGAGATGTCTTATATTTAAAATTCAAATCTGTAAGACAAGATGGAACCCTTCTATTATCATTTAAAGAAAATAGATCATACTTTTTGAGAACTCCATTTGAGTTTGAACTTAATGAAAGTAACGAAGAAAAAACAAAGTTTCAAAATTTATTCAAATTCACAAATGAGGAGATTAAAAAATGAAAGAAATAAAAATTAATTTTAGTAAAGCAAATTTAGATATCAAAGAGATTTTAGCTTTTTCAGACAAAGTTAAAGATATTAATGAAAAAATGGAAAGATTTGAAGGTGAAGGTTCTGCTTTTCTGGGTTGAAAAGATTTACCTAAAAATATAAACCACAAAGAATTAGATAGAATGGAAGAATGTGCCAAAAAATTACATAAAGAAGGAATTGAAGTTCTTGTTGTAATTGGTATTGGTGGTTCATATCTAGGAGCAAGAGCTGGAATGGATTTTGTTTTAGGAGAATATCCAGGTAGTGAAAGAAAAATGGAAATTATCTTTGCTGGTGAATCAATTTCTTCAACAAATCTTGTGCAAAAACTTAAATATGTAGAAAACAAAAAATTTGCAATTAATGTAATCTCAAAATCAGGAACAACATTAGAGCCGGCTATAGCATTTAGATTATTTAAAAAATTGCTTGAAGATAAAATTGGTAAAAATAATGCAAAAGATTATATTTTTGCAACCACAGATTCATCAAAAGGTGTTTTATTAAATATTGCTGAAAAAGAAGGTTATGAAAGATTTGTAATTCCTGATGATGTTGGTGGAAGATTTTCAGTATTAACACCAGTTGGTTTATTCCCATTTGCATGTATTGGTTTGAATGTTAAAAAAATGATTAAAGGTGCCGAATTAGCAAATGAAAACTTTAGTTCATCAGATTTATCTTCAAATATTGCTTATCAATATGCAGTTGCTAGATATATTCTTCACACAAAGAAAAATCTTGCTGTTGAAATGTTAGTATCATATGAAAATGCTCATAGATATTTCACAGAATGATGAAAACAATTATTTGCAGAATCAGAAGGTAAAAACGGAAAAGGATTATTACCACATTCAGCTATTTTCTCAACAGATCTACACTCATTAGGACAATTTATTCAAGAAGGAACAAAATGTTTATTTGAAACAGTTATTACTGTTAAAAAACCAAAATATGATTTAAAAATGTTTGAATTACCTAGTGATGAAAATACAGATCAATTAAACTATTTAGCTGAAAGAACAGTTCATGAAATCAATAATATTGCTTTTGATGCAACTATTGATGCTCACTCACTTGTTGGTAATGTACCAAACATTCACATTCAAATAGAAGATTATTCAGAAGAATCATTCGGAACATTGGTAATGTTCTTTGAAAGAGCTGTTGCAATTAGTGGATACTTATTAGGAATTAATCCATTCAACCAACCAGGTGTTGAAGTATATAAAACAAATATGTTCAAAACACTTAAAAAACCAAATTATTAATAATTATCAATAAAATAAGTTACTCATTTATGAGTAATTTTTTTATCTCTTTTTAAGAAAGCTTTTCATTTCTTCATTTAATATTTCACTTCTTATTTTTATTTGCTTTAGTTGCTTGATATTAAAGAGATAATTTTGATTTTCGGGTGGAACAATCATTATTCCGTTTGCATCAAAAAATCATTGTCTCCTATCGAATGATTTGTGATAATCATGACTCATAATCAAACCATTATTAGGATTTGAAATTGAGTTAATTAATTCTTGATTGAGTTGATTTATTTTTAATAATTTTTCTTTAATTTTAAATACATCGAATATATGTGCAGCTTCTGCTTCATTAAATTTATTTTGTAATCCAATGTAAGAGTTATTCAAATCTACAATATCTGTGTATAAATCACTTTTATTATTAATTAAATTGTTTTTTCTTCTTTCATTAAAAATGTTGTTTTTAAATTTTGACCTCTCGCTTTTAATCATTGCTTTAATATTTAATTCCATAATTTGTTTTTCAACTATTTTGTCATAATATTCATCGTCACTTGCATTAATAGATTCAAAACTATTTCAAATATCATTTATAAAATCTTTCAAATTTGTTTCATTTTTAAAACATTCTACTATTTCCTTGTATGTTGCTTTTGTTCCTTGATTTTCAATATCTTTTTTAATTTGTAACAAATCATATTTTAGATCTGCTGTTTTTATAGTTTTTCTATTTAGTGGCCCGATAACTCTTCTTCAATAAAAGATTCTATTTTCATTATCTAATAAATTCATATTAAAATTACAACTAAATAAAATCTCCATTAATATTGAATAGGCGATATTTCTTGTATCACTAACATTTGAAAATAAAGAATCAATAATAATTTTTTTAATTAAATTCAATCTATTACTTTCATTAAGTAAATTTTTGATTTGAGCATTTAAAATTATTTTTCCATTTTGTTTAATTAAATCAATTTTATTTTCATAATATTTATCATTTGCACCCAATCCAAATGAACATATCATTGAATTGTATTGATGAATTGCTGAATCACTAACATTTTTTGTTTTTCTAACTGTTGGAGTTACATTAACTTTATTAATATCAAAATAGTATTTGTTCTTCTGAGAAATTTTTACATTCATATTTGTTTTTACACAAATAGGAGAAGAAATATCTATATCTTTAATGTTTTCGTATAATCTATCAAAAGTTTTAAAAATAGAAGTTCCAATTTTTCAATATCCTGCTTTATTAGTAATTCCTAATTTTGGATCTTCATTTAGCAATTTTTTTAGTATTTGATTTATTTTATATTCATAATTCATAATTATTGTTCAACCTTTTTAATACATTCATTAACCAAATCTTTAATTAGCAATTCAGGTATTGAACTCCTTTTTCCATATGAACCTTTTGCCATGTGATTTTTATTACCTTTTATTCTCTCTTTTTTAAGATTCAATTCAATATTTGATTTAAATATTGTTGGTTTTAATGAAAAGTTTTTATCATACGATGAATAATAAGTATCATTCATAATTCCATCAAAGTTTCAATGGTATTTTTGAAAGTCTCATGTTTTAGATGTTTTTGGATTTTCAATTACTCAAACCTTTGGTTTAAAATGATTAATTATTTCAATAGTTCCACCAATTGTTGATTCTCCAATTAATCTTGTTCTTTCTTTGTTTACAAAATATCTTCTTTTTACTGGGTGACATTTTTGATTGTATTGATCATAGAACTTTGAATTCATTACAACTCAATTTCCATTACCATCAATGCTTCTTGTCATTTTTCCGTCGCAATCAGCGCCTGACCAAGATTCACAAGGCGGAGAAGCTAAAATAATATTTGGTTTAGGTAGATTAGATAATTGTTTTATCAAATTAAAATTATTTAATGATAAATCAATTCGATGATAAAAGTATTTGTCCTTTTCACTAAATTTTACATCGTTGATACCAATTGAGTGAACTTCTATATCTTGTTTTGAAAAATGTTTTTTAATTGCTTTTTTGTAAGAAGATTGTGCATCATCATACAATGCCCAAATTACAATTCTATTATTCTGTGTGTGTGTGTGTGGCTTAGATAAACTTCTTCTCATAATTATGAGAATTTTACACTGGAAACAAGAAACAAATAGCAAAATGATTGTTTTAAAATTGGAAATAAAAATGTGAAAAAAAGGAAAAATTATAATAAAATTTTAAAAATTAGTATTGTGACTACAAATAGGAGGTATTTATGCCATATATTGTAAAAAAACTTACAACACATGAAGCTGATGTTGCTGGAAAAAAAGCACTAGTTTTAGATGCACAAAAAACAGCTGAATTAACTCAAGAACTTGAACTTAATGGTGAATTAGGTCAAGGTATTACATATAAAGAAGTTTTACAATTAAAAGAAAGATTTGGAGATATTGCTTTATTTACAAAAATTGCTGAAAACAATTCAGATATGAAATGATTATCAACTATTAAACAAGCACAAAACATTGAGCAATTTTATGATATTGTTTGAGAAAGAACAATATTAGAATTAATGTTTATGTCTCAATATTATATTTCTACAATTTCAGAACCTAGAGCATTTGAACAAGTATTACAAGGCGGAACTGAGTTTGAATTTTGATTCCAAAATACTGTTAAATATAATATGTTGGATAAAATTAAAGAATTTTATATTAAAACAGTTGAAGCATACGCAAATAATGTTTCAATGGATATCTATGAATCAGATGTTTTAATTAAAGCAAAAGAAGTAATGAAAGAAATTGAAGAAACTCATTTAGAACAAGTAAAAAAAGTATTAGAAAGTACATGAAACGATACATACGAAAAATATCTTGAATGAGAGAAAAAAGAAAAAGCAAGAAGAGATTCAATTATTTTTGATTAATTTTAGTTAAGGTGATATTTGATGGCTACAAGAAAAATTGATGAAAATAAAATTGCTATATTTGGTTTATCAAATCAACATCAGTTAGCCACTTTGGTTGCCAATAAATTAAAAGCAAGACTTACAAAAATTGATAAAACAGTTTTTGCAGATGGTGAGATTTTAATTAAATCTACTCAAACAGTTAGAAATAAAAAAGTATATGTTATTTGTAGTGTAGATAGCAATGATGCTTTAATGGAATTATTGCTTTTTATAGATTCATTAAAAAGAGCGTCAGCTTCATCAATAGTTGTTATAGCGACATATTTAGGATATTCAAGACAAGATAGAAAAGCAGCTCAAAGAGAACCGATAGGAGCTAAACTTGTTGCGAAATTACTAGAAACTGCTGGTATAGATAAATTAATTACTTTTGATTTACATAATCCTTCTATTCAGGGATTTTATGATATTCCAGTTGATGATTTGAGATGAGTTTATCCTTTAACTTATTCATTAGTAAGAGAAGAAAGAAAAATGAAATTTACAATTGTTTCGCCCGATCATGGTGGGGCGGTTAGAGCAAGAAAGTTTGCAGAATTGATAACAAAAGAGATAAAAATTGCTATTGTTGATAAACGTAGAATAGGTCCAAATGTATCTGAAATTGTAGGACTTCTTGGTGATGTAAAAAATAAAAACTGTATTATCATTGATGACATGATAGATACTGGTGGAACAATAATTAAAGCTGCAGAATATTTAAAAGAAAATGGTGCTAAAAATATTTATATTGCTGCAACACATGGATTGTTTTCAAAAGGGTTTGATATGTTTGAAAATTCTCAAGCGGTTGATCGTGTTTTAATTTCAGATTCATTGCCTAAAGTAAGACAAATAAAATCAAAAAAAATACAGATTATTTCATTAGAATCAATGATTTCGAATGCAATTGAAATTGATTTTAATTCAAAATCAATGTCTGATTTATATTCATTTAAAAGATTAAAATAATAGTATGTTTGAATGAGAACGAAAAACACTTGATTATGTTAATAATAAAGATATTTATAACAAATTAAAGTTATATGTCAATTTGATAATCGAAAAAAATAAACACTTTAATTTAACTGGTTTTAATGAAGAACAAATTTGATTAGATGGTATTTATCAATCAATTGTTCTTTTGGATAAGAGTATTAAAAATGAAAATAATATAAATCTTTTAGATATTGGAGCAGGTGTTGGATTTCCATCTATACCTTATTACATTTTTAAAAATGATCAAATATATTTAACAATATATGAACCAATCAAAAAAAGAGTTGATTTTTTAAATTTAGTAAAGGAAAAATTAAACCTTAAAAATATAAAAATTGTTAACAAAAGAATCGAAGATGAAGTTGATGTATTAAATTCAAATTTTGTTTGTGCAAGGGCAGTAATGCCTTTAAAAATGCTTATTGAAGTTTCTTCAAAATGTTTTAATATTGGAACAAAATATATTTTTTTAAAATCTAAAGATGTCAATATTGAAGTTAATGATTCATCATGAATAATCAATAAATTATCTATTAAAAATGTTGAAGTTAATAATATTGATTTAAATGATGGAAAAATCCATAATGTGGTTACATATTTAAAAACAAGTAACACTCCAATTAATTTTCCAAGAAAATGATCTGAAATAAAGAAAGAAAATAAAAAATAATAAAATTGATTTTATGCAAAATTCTAAAAAAGTAATTTTTCATATAGATGGTGACTCATTTTTTGTTGGGTGTGAATTAGCGTTAAGACCTGAATTGAGAGATAAAGATGTTTTAATTTCTCATAGTAAAGAACATTCAATAGCAACAGCTATTTCATATTCATTAAAAAGAAAAGGTGTTTATGTTCCGATGAAATTGTATGAAGTAAGAAAAATTGAACCAAATTTTATCAATCTTTATCCAAATTATCCATTATACGAAACAATGTCGAAAAGAATTTATCAATATTTAAAAAACAATGTATCTATCAATATTGAAGTTGGTTCAATTGATGAATGATACGTTGATGTAACTAGATTTTCATCAAGATATAATTCGCCAATTGATCTTGCAAATAAAATTAAAAAAGATATTTGAGAACAGATAGGGATAAGTGTTTCAATTGGTGTTTCGTATAATAAATGACTTGCTAAAATGGCCACAGATATGAATAAACCATTTGGTGTAACTTTATTAAAAAAGAAAGATATACCTAATTTTATTTGAACAAGACCAATTGAAAACTATATTGGAATTGGTAAGTCAATGGCCCCTAAATTAAAACAAATAGGAATAAAAACAATTGGTGACTTAGCAAATTGTGATCAAAGCAACAAAGAAATAAATGCGATTTTTAAAAATCAATTAAAAATGTTTATTGATAATGCAAATGGTATTGGAGATGACAAAATTAATACCAATAATGAGAATGAAAGTATTGGTGCTCAAAAAACTTTTGATACAAAAATAACAAATGATATTGAAGTTATTAATAAACATTTTAGAAATTTATCTGATAGATTGGAAATTGACTTAGCAAACAAAAATGTTTCTGGGAACAAAATATCAGTTATGATTCGAACTAGTAAAAAATCTTATCTTTCAATTTCAAAATCATTATCATTTCCAATATTTGATTCTAATGATATATATGATTATGCAATAAAGTTATTTTATAAGATTTGAGATGAAAATGAAATATCTACAATTGGTATAACTATTGCATCACTTGTTAATAATTATGTTAAAGGAGTAAATATATCATTTTTTGAAAAACCCAAAGATAATGAAAGGGAAGTTATTAAAATAATTAATGATGTTAATAAAAAAATGAAATCAAATAAATTAAAATTATTATCAAATAAAGAGGTTTAAATGTCAAGAGAAATAAAAATACTTGTAATGTCTGATACCCACGGAAATATTCAGGCAATTGAAAATCTTGTTAAAAATATTGAACATGATTATTCTATTATTGCGGGTGATTTTACTTGTAGTGATTCAATAATAGATAAGAATATCACATATGCTGTAAGAGGTAATAATGATTGAGATTCTAATTATAAAGATTTTCTTGATTTTGAAATAGAGGGGATTAGATTTCATCTTGAACATGGTCATCTAACAGGTTCATATTTTCAACTTGACAATTATGATTATATGCATAAAGTTTTATTGAGAAATAATTGTGATATTTTTATTCATGGGCACACACATATACCAAAGATATTTGAATATCCTGAAGGTATTGTAATTAATCCCGGTTCAACAACGTTACCAAGAGGAGGTTCCAATCCTTCTTATGCTGTGATTACAATAGATGATAATAAAAGTGTTGAATGTAAAATTTTCGATTACAAATAAATTAATTTTTTAATTTAACTTATTTCCTAATAATGTTAAAGATATTGTTCAAAATTTATAAATCATATGAGACAGACATTTCGCAGAAAAAGAGACAAATAATCTAATTTAATTTCTAATGTGTTAAAATGAAGGAATATGAGTAAGATTTCTAAAAAACAAGTAAAAGAGAAAATTGATGAACTTGAATC
>CASEIC010000045.1 GCA_949288045.1 uncultured Mycoplasma sp.
ATATTCATCAATATCAACAAATTTTGTAACTACATCTTCAAGAGATACTTTGTTGCATACAAATGATTTTGCAATTATTTGAAACTCTCTTGTATTTAGTTTAACAATTTTATTAACCACCTCTTATAATGTTTCGATACAATATTCTTTTTCTTTACCTAAACAAATAAATGCTTCATTTTTATCAACATATTCTGTAATTGATAATTTGTTGGTTAATAAATTTTTATTTTTTAATTTATCTTCTTCAAAAAAACCTTTTAAAATAAATTTTTTGTTATCTTCTTTACTAATTAATTTCATACAATGTCTCCTTAAAGTAATTACTAAAATTATATTATTAACTAATATATAAGATATAAAAATGATGAAATTAACTTTAGTTCATTAAAAATTAGCAAGATTATCATTATTTGAATAATTATTTTGATTGTTAGAATTATTATTGTATTTTTTAAGACTTGATATCGAAAAAACTAATGATGCTATTAAACCTAAAAGAACAAATGTTAAAACACCTCAAAGAACTTTCTGATTTTCAACCTCATTATTACTTCATTTTGTACTTAAAATTAAAATACCATTAGCTATATTCAAAACAAAACAAGAAAAACCTAAAAGATAAACAGGGGAAATTATTAAAACAGAAAGCGGATCAAAAGTCGCAACAAATAGACTAATAAAACATATAAGTAAAATTAAACTAAATACTATCACACCACATTCTATGAAATCAAGCAATCTAATTGTTCTTAACTTTTTTACATCATTATTATTTAACATACTTATCACCTACTCAAAGTTTACAAAAAAAAAAAAAAAACGATGAATTTTGTAAAAAATTTTATAAGTGTTATTTTGTTAAAATTATTAATTATGAGATTAATTAAAAAAATCACTCCTATCGAAGAAAATTTTGCGCAATGATTTGTGGATGTGATAACAAATGGAAATTTAATAGAATACGGGCCTTTAAAGGGTACTATTATTTTCAAACCTAATTCATATGGTATTTGAGAAAACATTCAAAAAAATTTTGATTCTATCATTAAAAAAGAAGGAACTCAAAATGTTTACTTACCATTACTAATGCCAAAATCATTAATAGCTAAAGAAAAAGATCACATTGAAGGGTTTGCTCCTGAAATTGCAACAATTACAAAAGTTGGTGAAAAAAAATTAAATGAAGATGTTTATATTAGACCAACCTCAGAAGTGTTGTTTGCTCAACTATTTAAATCAGAAATTAGTTCATATAATGATTTACCAAAAATATATAACCAATGAGCTAATGTTGTTAGATGAGAAAAAACAACAAATCCATTTTTAAGAACATCTGAATTTTTATGACAAGAAGGCCATACTTCTCATTCAACTGAAAAAGAAGCTTTAGAATTTAGTAAAAAAATGATTCAAATTTATAAAGATTTTTACAAAGATTATCTCGCTCTTGATGTGGTTATGGGGCAAAAAACAGAAAGAGAGAAATTTGCCGGAGCAGAAACTACTTTTACAATTGAAGCAATGATGAAAGATGGTAAAGCATTACAAGCGGCAACAAGTCATTACTTGGGACAAAATTTTTCAAAAATGTTTAATGTTTCTTTCAAAGATAAAGAAAATAAATTGATTAATGTTTATCAAACATCGTGAGGATTATCAACTAGATCAATTGGTGCAATAATTATGGGGCATGGAGACAATAGAGGAATAATTATGCCTCCTAAAATTGCTCCTATTCAAGTTGATATTATTGAAGTACTAGCAAATAAGGACGAAAGAGTAGCAAAGGAATCAATAAAAATAAAAGAAATACTTGAAAAAAATAATATTAGGGTTAGAGTTGATAAAACAGATAAATCAGTAGGATACAAAGCGGCGCAATCTGAAATTGAAGGAGTCCCAATAAGAATTGAAATTGGACCTAGAGATTTAGATAATAAACAATTAATGATAATAAGAAGAGATACTATTGAAAAAAAATTAATTGATAAAACAAAAGTGCTAGATTATGTAAAGGAAATGTTAGAAAAACTACACAATGATTTATATGAACAATCAAAACAAAGAATAAGAGAAAATACTGTTTACTGTAATTCTTATGAAGAATTTAAAAAATTAATAAAAAAACAAAAATTTGTAATTGTTCCAATGATTGAAGATTCATCTAAACTTGAAGATAAAATAAAAGAAGAAACTACAGCAACAGCAAGATGTATTCCATTTGAATTAAATATTGATAAAAAAGAAGATAAATGCATTATTACTGGTAAATCAACAAAACACTTTATAATGTTTGCTAAAGCATATTAAGGAGGGAAATTAATGAAAAATCAAATTTTTGAAATAAGTTCATACAATGAATTAGAAAATATCATCAACAAAAATAAAGGAATACTAATTGTTGATTTTACTTCACCAGTTTGTCCTCCTTGCTTAATGTTAGAACCAATATTTGAGGAATTAGTTGAAAAGGGATTGTGCTCTATTGCAAAAATTAATGTTTTGGAAAACCAAGATCTTGCTGAAAAATTTCAAATATCGGCAACACCAACATTAATTATTATTAAAAACCAAGAAATTAAAAAATCAATTTTAGGATATCAACCAATTGAAGTATGAGAAGAATTAATAAAGAAAATTTAAATTTAAAAATAAAAACTAAAAATGGAAGCTTTACGCCTGAAGCAATTTTTATTGATTTAGATGGTACTTTATTTGATAAACTTTCAAAAAACCCATCAAGAAAAAATATAGATTCTGTTAAGAAAATTCAAGAAATTGTTCCTGTAGTTGTTTCAACTGGAAGATCTTTGAGTGTTAAAGTCAAGCACATAATGAAATTATTAAATGTTCCTTATGCTATTTGTCAAAATGGTGCTGTTATTGTTAATAACAAAAATGAAGTATTAAAAAATATAACTTTAAATAAAGAGCAAGTTGAAAGTACTATCAATATTGTTAAAAAATATAATAGAGGTTTTACTATTAATTCAAAATTTCTTGTATATACAAATCACAAAGGTTGATTTTTATTTAGAACACTATGATGAAATAAATGAAAAAAAATTGATAAATATTATTTTAAAGAAAATTTTGTTAACAAAATTGTTATTGGTGGATATCTTAAGAAAAAGAAAATATGAGAATTAGCCAAAGAAATCGAACAATCTGTTAAAAATGTGTCTGTTAAAACATCAGGAAGAGATAAAGTTGTTGAAATCACTCATGAAGATGCAACAAAAGGAAATGGAGATGAATTTGTTGCTAACTTACTAAATGTTAATATTAAAAAAACTATTCATATTGGAGATAGCGAAAATGATTCAACAACCATTGATAAAGTTGGTGCATTAATAGCTATGGAAGATAGTTCATCAAAACTTTTGAATGTTGCAACCCATATGGGCCCAAAACATAAACGTGGAGGGGTTTCTAAGATTTTAAATGGTGAATTTGAAGTCAAATTATTAAAAAAGGAATAAAAAAATGGCAAGGGTGACAGGACTCGAACCCACAACATGCGGGGTTGAAGCCCGCTGTTCTACCAATTGAACTACACCCTTACATTTAGTTTGAAATACTATCAATAAGATTTAAAAGATCTTTAATAGTTTTAACACCATTAATTTTATCTGTAGGTATCTCGATATTAAATTGATCCTCAAAATCAGCAATCATTTCAACCATATCTAATGAATCAAGACCCAGATCTCTAATAACTGTATTTTCATCAAAAGATTTTGATGTCTTTGATTTTATAATGTTGAAGATTTCGTTTTTGTATTTCATAGTTATCAAAATTATTTTATATTAAAAATCATTTTTATATTCTTTTTTTTATGTTACTATTTTTAAATTCAATTAACTATCTAATTTTAATTTTGTTAATTATCTTTTGCTAGCTAACTAATTTATTTTCTAGTTGTTTTTAACTCATTCTTTATTGTTGGACAATTTTTGATATCTTTTACATCTTTTTCTAACACACCAAGACGTGATTCAATTTTTTTATTGAATTCTTTTTGTTCAGCATTGAATTCTTTTTGTTCTTTAATGAATTCAAGTACTATGTTTTCAAAATTTGATTTTTTCATATTATCCTTTTTAACTCCCATAAATGTTAGTCTAACTTTTTTATTAGCAAGTTTCTCTTCCTTAAATTCATCAATTGATTCTAATTTATCTATTTTTTCTTTTGCTTGTTTTTTAGAAATCTTACTCATATATTCCCATTTTAACATATTAAAGATTATTTACTTCTTTTTCTAAAGAATAATAATTAAATCAATAAATATTCTAACTTTATTTTATTTTAAAAATTTTATTACCTAATTTAATATATTCATTAATTTCATTTTCTAATTGCTTAAAAGCTTCTTTATAAAAATTTTCATCATATAAATCAACGCCTGCTTTTTTTAATAACTCAACAGGTCACATTGAGTCACCCATTTTCAAAAAATTATCAATGTAATTTTGAATTGCTTTTGATCCTTGTTTTTTATATTGTTGAAAGAAATAATTAGCTACCAAATATCCAATTGCATATTTATATACATAAAAATCATAATAATAATGTGGAACCATTATTGATCCATATAAATCAGCATCTTTTTTAAATTTCGCTTTTGGTGATGAATATTGTTTAACAACATTTTTATAAACTTCTTTAATTGAATCAAAAGTTGATAATGGTTCACCTTTGTCAATTCTATTGTGCAACTCAAATTCATATTCAGATCACATTGTTTGTCTTCTTACTGTTGCTTCAAATTCATTGATTGATTCTGACATTAAATAAAATTTTAATTTGTCATCATTTGTATTTTTCATTAAATAATCACTTAACATTAATTCATTAAAGATTGAAGCAATCTCAGCAAGAAAAATTGGATACTGAGATAAATTGTATGGCTGATTTGTATCTGAAAAATATGAATGTAATGAATGACCTGCTTCATGAGCAAGTGTTGAAACAGAATTTAATTTACCATCATGATTCATTAAAATATATTTCTTTTCAATTCCATATGTTCCACCAATTGAATAAGCACCAGATCTTTTATTATCAACAATACAATAATCAACTCAATTTTCTTTAAACATCTTGTTGATTACCGAAATATATTCTTTACCCATAGGTTTAAGTGCTTCATAAACTATTTTTTGAGTTTCTTCAATTGTGTAATCTTCTTTAATTTTGACTAATGGTAAATAAGCATCTCATTGTTTGTACTTTTTCTTATATTTAATTTCAAAAAACTTTTTATGGGCTTTTTTAAATTTAACAAATAAATCTTTATGAGCTTTTACTTGTGTATATAAAGTTTGTAGTAATTTAACATCAACTTTATCACTATGAATTAGAGATTCAATTGCCGAAGGATATTTTCTTTCTAAAGCTCATGTAGAAATACTTTTAATGTGTTGGTACAAAAGAGAAGCTAATGAATTTTTGTGCTGTAAGTAAGCATTGATTCAATTTTCCTGCGTTGTTTTTCTAACCCTTTCATCTTTAGACATCATTAGTGTCATTCTATTTGCAGGAGTAATTTTTATTTTTTTATTTAATGAAGTTGTTGCTTCTTTATAATTTAATTCACTATTTGTAATAATAGAAAAAATTTCATGAGCATTTACTTCAGCTCTTGATATTCTTTTTATAAATTCTTCAATTTTGTCATCAAATTTATGTTTTTTTTGTTCTAATGTATATTCAATGTCTTTTTTATAATTTTTGAATTCTTTTAAATTCATTCACTCTCTTAATTTTTTTTCATTTTTAAAAATACGATTAGTTTCTGAACCAAGTTCT
Source organism: uncultured Mycoplasma sp. (assembly GCA_949288045.1). Taxonomy (GTDB): domain Bacteria; phylum Bacillota_I; class Bacilli_A; order Mycoplasmatales; family Metamycoplasmataceae; genus UBA710. The sequence goes on from CASEIC010000045.1 coordinate 5,819, forward strand.
TTTTGAAAATTAAACATTTTATAACTTAATTCTTCACTTAATTTATTAAATTCCTTATCAACTACATTTATTGAAATATTATTTGAAATATAATTAGATACACGATTAAACAAAATAACAACTTGTTCTTGATTTTTTAAGTACCTTAAATATGATTCTTTTGTTTCGTATTTTGAATCCTTTATTTTCATTTCATCATTGAATTTTTTAAACAATTCCTTAATTAAATCATTAATTGATTTTCCATTTAAAAGATGATCTAAATCAAACTTATATTTTTTAGGAACATCTGAATATTTTTTGTATTGTTTCATAACTAATCCTTAATTTTATTTATTATTAGTTTTTTCGCTTGGAATTATATGAACATGAGTGTGAAATACTACTTGTTTTGCAGATGCTTCATTATTTACGATCAATCTAAAACCATCAACACCAAGTCTTTTGATTTCTTTTAATGCTAATTTTCTTGCTATCTTGAAAAGATATGCCATATCTTTTTCTTTTATTGTTTTTAAATTTCTTGAATATATTTTTGGAACAACTAGAAAATGTCCTTCAGATTTTGGATTAATATCATAAAAAGCAATAACTTTTCTATTTTCAAAAAGAATTTTTGCCGAAGCTTCTTTGTTAATTATTTTTTGAAATATTGTTTCCATAAACTAAATAATTCCTTCTGTTTGACGATCAGATGTTGTTTTTTTAGACAATCCTAAAGAAGAAATTAATGATGTTAACTCATCTACATTTCCCTCTACATTGAAATCATTAAATAAATAGAAGTTTTGAATTTTTGCATATAAATTTGAATCTGATAATACAAATCAATATGCCAATTTTCTTTGTTCTTTTTCAGTTTCTCATGGTGTACCATTAAATGTGAATTTACCTTGCATATATCATTGAGAATTTTCGCCAATTGGTAGTTGTGATACTTTTTCAAAAATAGGTAATATTCTCAAGTAATAACTAATACCTGTAGCTTCTGAAGATGAATTAAAAATCTTAATACCTACTGATGATGAATCGCCATCAAAAATATATGCATTAATAAATGGATTTGTTTCCTCTTTGTCACTATCTCATCAGTCAGAATAAACATATGAATAATCAAATGAATATGTGTTTCCATTATTTTTAAATTCATATGTAAAATCAATAGTAATTTCTTTGTTGTTTGAATTTTCTGGTGTATATGTTATAGAATTGATTATTAATTTTTGATCTCCATTTATAAAAGCTTTTTCATCAGCGTTTACATTACCTATAGTATCTCCTCATTTAACATCTAAATCATTAAAAGAAATTGAATGTGATTTTTTGTTTTTTGAACTTTCTAATATTTTAATTTGAGGAATCATTAATTTTGTTGATAAGGTTTTATTTAATTCAAAAGCTTTTTTTATTGCTTCTAATTCAGTAAATGAAAATAGCTTGTTAGATTCATCATCAAACAATCCTGCCTTAATTGATCCAAATGATTTTATATTATTTAAATCTACAGATAAATCTCCATCTTTTGGTGATGAAGTAGAAGAATCTTCTGATGAATCATCAGATGAAGTAGAAGCAGATAATTCTAAACCGCCAAATGCTTGAAGATTTGATATAGAATTTGCTTCACTTTCATTTGAATTTGGTGACAATACATCTTTTAGCGATGTTTCTTTTGTTGTTTTAATGTTATTGAATTCTAACAACGTAGAAATAACAGATGGTAAAGCAATAGATGTTGAATAATCAGAAGATGAATATGTTCATTTGAATTGTGGCGAATTTTCAACTAAATATTTTTTTAATAAATATGTTGAAAAGTCATGTTCTTCACCAACATATGCCATTGTATTAATATAATTTACAGAATTAACTTTTTTAGTCAACTTGTTAAAGTTTGTACCATTTTTAACAAGTTCTTCAGTTGAATGTATAAAATACATTTCAGATAAAAGCATTTTCATAACATTTTGATATACTTCTGTTCCTCTTGTTAACATTAATACTTTAAAATCATTTTCAATTACTTGACCTAAATTATCACATCCAGTATAGTTAACCCCTAAATCAATATCTGCAAGTGTTATTTCTTTTTCACCATCTTTAATTGGAATTATTGTTGAAAATTCAGATTTAATTCAATCATATTTTTTAATTTTAAAATATGTTGATGGAGATGAATTATCTGATGTAGAAACCGTTGACATATATGAAATATAAAATTTATATGCATCCTTAACTAAAGTTTCAAATTTAGTTTTATCATCTGACGAAAAAATTATATCAGATGCAAAATCATCTAGATTTGTTGAATTATCATTTGTTGGTCATGATAAATTATTCAAATAGTATGATAATGTATTTGAAATTTTTAACTTATCATCTTTTGATGCGTTTGGTTTTATATATGAAGAATATAAACTAGTATAAGTTGATGTTAATCAATTATCTAAGACAAGAAGTTTTGCTTCATCAGATTGCAATATTTCTGATTGTTCACCTTTCGTAGTATCTCCATATGGCAATGATTCAGAACATGAAGCAACTACAAAAGGAGCTGTTATAGCAACTGGTGTTAATAAAGATAAAGAAAGTATTTTTTTAAATTTCATTATTTACCTCCTTTTCTTATTTGCACACTTGTTCTTGAAGAAAGAATAATTTCTAGATTATTAATAAATAATTGATCAATTGTTTCTTTTCCTTTTGCAATTGAGTTTTCATTTGTTTTTGACTGGGTTTGGAAAATAGAAACTTTTTCACCATTAATATCTTTAATTATCCCAAAATCATAGCATCTATTCTCATTAATTAAAGTTTCAAGAGAAGATGAAACATTAGATAAAATTGAACCAATTTCTGTGTTAAACAATGAATCTAATTGGACATCAACCGTTCTAACAAAACTATTATATATTTCATCCGCTGTTTTTTTAATTTGATTTTCATTATCTTGTAAATATTCATTTAAACCATCTTTGAATTTTTGTTGATTTGAAGGCTCTTGTAGTAAAGTTTCAATTATTAAATAATCATTATTTAATTTATTAAACACTGAAGCAACATCATAATATAAATTTGTAGATGAAGAATCTGAAGAATCATCATCAGATAATGTAGATGTAGATGATGATACAGTTTGAGTTAAATCAGAGGCTACCATTTTAACAAAATCTTCTTTTGTTGGTTCAGACATACCTCTTGAAAATATTTTAATTTCACTACTTGAAATATATGCAAAAGTAGTATCTGATAATTTATATAATGTTCAATAACCAACTTCAGATGATGACACATTTGAAGTATAATCAAGTTTTGTATTAGTATTATCACCAATCATAATACAATTTAAAATTCTTCCTAAATAAACTGAATCATTTTCAGATAAGTTTTCAACAACAATAGCAAGTTGCTCATTAAATTGTCTTGCATTCAATGGTCCATTTTCATTAAATTCATATGTAGATGTTAAATTATCTTTTAAAAGTTTTGAAAGCGCAACCACTTCTGGAGATGCTGTTTTATCACCATAAAATAATTTATCTCAATTATCTGATGCATATGTAGCTGAGCCTCAATTTGGAGTAGCATTTGATGCAAGTGATAAAAATATTTCCATAAACGTTGTAAATGGATTTGTTTGGTTTATTGAAAATAATGTTTGAGAAGGATCTGTTGATGATGCTCCATCATTAGTTGCTGATAAAGCTGCAATGTAAAACATATTTAGCGATGAGTCACTATCAGAAGATGAATCTGAAGAATCATCAGATGAAGATACTTTTAATAAATCTGTTGTTGATAAAAGTTTTGAAGTACCTAAATTGTTATTAGAGCTAGATGATGAAGATGAATCTGAAGAATCATCAGATGAAGAATTAAATGTGTTAATTAGCATTTGATCTTTTGCTTGATCAACATTTTGTACTAATAATGATCCATTAACATTATTTGCACCTTGAAATTTTGAAAGTTGACTAAAAGGAACAAAATTACCTGCAGTAGAAGATGCAAGATTTTGAACAGTAAACAATTTTAAGAAATTACTTTTATCAAATGAAAATGGTTGAGTATTTGATGTACCGGGTGATATTGGAAAAGTAAAACTTGAAATTAGTCCAAAATTTCAATTTTTATTCAATAAATCAATTAACTCATTTGAATTTAAAGGATTTCTATATTTAGGAATGAATGATTTATTTTCAAAGACAGCAATCTTAGATTTATCATTTTTGTAAACACGAACATTGCCACTAACAGATGTATCAATAACACCACTCGCATCTTCTTTAATGTCTGTTAAATACATTCTTCAAATTTTTGACGCTTCTTTTCTTGTTAATGATTTTTCAACACCTTCTGAATTTTTTCAAGTAACTCATACATTTGTATCTATTGAATTTTCTCTTGCAAATTCCAAGTCTTTATATGTTCAATTAGTTGTTTGAATTGAAGTTTCACTAAATCTTGCTAAAGCTCCTGATTTAATTTTATTTGACACCATGTAATCTACAGCTTTATTTTCTAATTGAGTCACATTTGTCCCGATTTCAGAACTTTGTGGTCCGTAAATTGAATTAGATTGAAGTTCACTAATTCAAGAATCAATTCAAGATGAACTATCTACAGCTTTTTGAAAATTTTTCTTATTATCCTCAAGAATTTTTCTTTGTTCTTTCCTGATGTCATCATATGAAGAACTTAAATCAGTTCCAAAATCTGTAATCGTTGGCTCTTGACCATGTAACTTTTTATAAATTGCTTTAAATTGTAAAAATGCATCTCTTTCTTCATTGTATAAATCTTTTAATACAGAAGAATAAAACACTTCATCTCATTTGTCAAATGTTGAAGAAGATGGTTTGATTGCTTGAACTCTATTCGAAAATTCTTCTCATGTTACAGAAACATCTTTACCTGTAACTGGATCTTTATATGTATACATTACACGACTATCTGAATATGCTTTACTAATTGATAATGTACATGATGACATTACTCAAGGCACAGTTATACCTGTCGCTGTTGCACCAAGCACAAGAGCAGCAATTATTCATTTTGCTCATTTTGATTTTGGATTTTTTTCTGCATATCCATATTCAATAGTGCTATCAGTATTTAGATTAGAAAAAAATGAAGAAGATTTATTCTCTTTTTTCTTATCTTTTTTTTCTTTTTTAGACATAGCACTCCTTTAAAAATTGTTTTTATATATAATATAAAAATTTAAAATTACATTTTTAATTTTATCATAATCAAATAAAAACAATATTTTATACATAAAATATTTTACATTTTAAGATAAAAAACACCATTTTATTTATTTCTTTTATTCTTCTTGACTATTAATTTAAATTTTTAACAACTACATAATTTTTCTGTAAAAAATAAATGATTAAAACAATACCAATAAAACTAATTCATGCAAAAAATAATTCTTGAGTATTAGGCAAGTAAATTTGAATTAATGATCAAATTATTAAATAAACAATCAAAATAGATGAAGCAATAATTCCGTAAATGGATAATTTTAGTATTTTTTGACCATTTTCATTATCTAGTATTTCTGCACAATAAAACATAAATAATGAAAAGAACATAAAAAAAATAGAATAGATAATTTTGATTACAAATCTTAAAATATAAAGTACAACTAAAATTTGATAATCAAAATCTCCGACATTTTTATTGTATAAATAAACAAGAAAATTAAAAGTTAATGCAATTAACACCTCAAAAATAATTAATGCTATTGAAAAAATGCTAGCTTTTGTCAATATTTTGATTGTTTTAACATTAATCATTTTTTAATCACTTTCTATAAATTTTATTTTGTTCCTCTGTAAATGTTATACCTTTTAATTCATTAAATTCAATTGTTTTTTTAATAACATTTTTGAGAGCTAAATCAATGTTTTTTAATGCTAATTCTCTATCTTTTTGAATGTCTTTATATTTTCTTCCTTGACACAATTTATCGGCTAAATAAACAATTTTATCTAATGTATTTAATTCAATATCTAATGATGTATGAACTCTAACAGCATGACATATATCATCATCAATATTGAATATGTATTTTAAAATGATATATCCCACTTCTTGATGAAGTTTATAATCTTCTATTTTTACTTTTTCTGGTTCATATTTTTTTATTATCTTCCTTGCATTATCTTTATCATCATTTGCAATATGCTTTGCAATATCATGAACAAAAGCTGCAAATCCAGCTTTTTCAACATCATAGTTATGTTTTTTTGCAACTTGAATAGCAAAATCTCTAGCATGGACTGAATGTAAATATCTCTTTTGGTCCAAAATATTTTTCAATAATTGATCAAAATATAATCTATGTTTTCCAATGTAACTTAAAACCTTATCATCAAGCATTTTTAATTCACCTTTAAGATAATCACTTGAGGACTCAGGATAAATTTTATTGTTAATTAGGATAGCATTATATTTCTTAATATTTGTTTTGTTTATGGTTTGTTTTCTTTTAAAAACTGCTAATTTAACATATTTTGCAATTTCATCTATATCTTTTCACTTTGGTAATTTTGTTAAATTATCACTACCTAAAATAAAAAATAAATCATCATTTTTAAACTTGTTTTTAAAATACTTAACTGTATCAATTGTATAACTTATACCTTTTCTATCGATTTCAAATGTTGAAATTTCCATTTTATCTTCTAAAACGAGATTAATCATTTCAACTCTCATTTTTCCATCAACATAATTTAAGTCTTTCTTAAATGGATTTTTTCGGCAAGGAATAAATATTACTTTATCAAGTTTTAATGCTTTAATAGCTTCTTTTGCTATTTTAATATGACCTTTATGAACAGGATTAAAAGAACCCCCAAATAAACCAATTTTCATATTTAATAATAATATCAAAATTCTATATGTTAAAACACTCTTTAAGATTTTTATGGATATTTTCCAATAATTCATCAACACTAATATTTTTTATATTAGCTATAAAATTTGTTGTCTCAATTACATAATCAGGTAAATTAGTTTTTCCTCGATATGGTGTTGGTGCTAAATAAGGTGTATCAGTCTCACAAAAAATCAAATTAAGAGGAACTAGTTTTACAGCTTGTTGAGTATCTTTGGCATTTTTAAAAGTTACTACACCAGAAAATGAGAAATAAACACCTAAATCAACATATTTTTGAACATAGTCAGGACCTGAAGAATATGAATGTAAAATGAAATTTAATTTTGGATACTTGTTTTTAAATTCCTTAATTAATTCATAGGTATCTTCATGAGCATCTCTAGAGTGAACAATTACAGGAATATTGTTTTTATTCGCTATTTCAACTTGCTTTATAAAACATCTCTTTTGCAAGTCTTTTGATGGAGAGTTTTCATAGTGATAGTCAAGACCAACTTCACCAATACCAACTACATTTTCATCTACTAATTTTTCAAATTCATTAATAATTTCTTCACTTCAAACATCATTAGGATGAATGCCAATGATTGGATAAACATTATCGTGTTTTGAGGCTAGTTCTTTTGCTTCTTTACAATTGTTCAAATCTGTACCAACAAGGAATATTTTCTCAACACCTTTTTGTTTTGCATTATTAATAATCTCATCCCTATTTTCAAAATATTCTTTAAAAGGATGACAATGTAAATCAATGTATTTTTTCATATCAAATATTATAAATAATAATATTTAATTTATTTTGAATATATAATTAATATGATGATTAAAGAAGGTCAAATTATAAAAACTATTGCCGGTTTTTTTGATGTTAAATCAGATAATAAAGTTTATAGATTAAGAGCAAGTGGTTCATTGAGAGATAATAATTTAATTCCAATTGTTGGAGATATAGTTGAATTCAAAAATGACTCTTTACTATTAAAAATTAAAGAAAGAAAAAATTGTTTAATTAGACCAAAAGTTGCAAATGTTGATCAAGTAGCTATTGTCACTGCTCTAAATGAACCAAAATTTTCATCATTGCTACTTGATAAATTTTTAGCTATTGTTGAATCTCAAAACATTCAACCTATTATTCTTTTTACCAAATCAGACATCGGAGATGTTACACCTTTTGAACAATATAAATCACAAGGTTATAAATGTTTTTTAATCAATAATAAAAATGAAAATTTTAATTGAAATGAAATTAAAAATGAATTTAAAGATAAATTGTCTGTATTTACAGGACAAACCGGTGTAGGTAAAACATCAACATTAAATAATTTATTAAATTTAAATGAAAAAACAGCTGAAATTTCAAAGGCGCTTGGTCGTGGTAAACATACCACTAGAGTTGTTGAAATATTTTCGAATGATACAATTGAAATAATTGATACTCCTGGTTTTTCATCGCTTGAAATTACATTAACAAAAGAACAATTATCAAAATCATATTTTGATTTTAAACAATGATCAACTATGTGCAAATTTTCATCTTGCTTACACTACAAAGAACAAGATTGTAAAGTTAAAGAAAACTATGAAAATGGTAAATTATTAAAATCAAGATATGAAAATTACATTAAAATTTTATTGGAGATAAAAAATGATTGATAATTTAATTACACCTTCAATATTAAATGTTGAAAAAAATGAACGTTCTAATGTTATTAATAAATTAATAGATATGGGAATTAAATGATTTCATTATGATGTAATGGATAATAAATTTGTGCCTAATAAAGCAATTGAAATTGATGAAATTATTTCATTCCAAAAAAATTGTAAAAAACATTTATGTGATGTTCATTTAATGGTTGAGAATCCAAGAGAATATGCAAAAAAATTAAGTAACTATGCATATTGTTTAACTGTTCATTATGAATCATTTGAAAATGAAAAAGATTTAATTGATTTTGTTAATGAATTTTGTCATACTAATTGAATTGGTTTAGCTATAAAACCTTCCACAGATTTTTCAAAAATAAAACATATTACATATTTATTTGACTTGATATTAGTTATGTCAGTAGAACCTGGATTTGGCGGACAAAAATTCATTGAAAATTCTTATGACAAAATAAAAGAAATAAAACAATTTATAGATGAAGAAAAATTACCAACAATTATTCAAGTAGATGGTGGTGTAAATGATACAAATAGCAAAGAATTATTTAAAATAGGCACATCATTAAATGTTGTTGGTTCATTTTTAATAAATAATTTAAACGATGAGACACTCAAAAAACTTGGTAAAAAATAATTTTTTTGTGTAGCACATTTTAAAATTTATGAATTAATTTTATTAATAAAAATTATTTTTAATAACTTTTAAAAAGTGATATATTAGAATCACTATGAACACAAAAACACAAAAAAATTATTTTGTTTTGAATGCTTTCAAAGAAGTTTTTAAAAATTATTTATTTATATTTTTTTCATTTGTTAATTTATTTATTCCATTATTTTCAACAATAATGGCAGCACTTAATAAACCTGTTGCAACCATTGATGTAATCGGTGTAGGATTGTCAACAAGTTTTATTACTATCTTCAATCAATTTTTATTTCTATTATCTCTATGTATTGTTTTTGTTTACATAAGACAAAAAAATATTGAACATAATGACAACATCGATAGAAACTCAATTGGAATAATTGTGTTAGTTATGTCACTTATATCTATTGTATTATTTGTTGGGTTATCATTTTTGTATATTGAATTTTCAGGAATTTATAAAAATATTAATGCTTCTATTATTAAAGGTTTTGAATATGTTGCAATTGTTAGTCCAACATTGCTATTTAATGTGTTTATTTATTTAGAAATAATGCATAGGCACACAGAAGATAAACATTCATCATTTAGATTACTTCTATTATTTTTTGCATTAAACTTAATACTAATACCTTTAATTGGTGTATTACCAAATTGACCTGAAAATTTATCAACATTTGGAATTGGTTTAGGAATGTTATCATCTTCATTAATAACATTTATTTATGTTTGATTAATAAATAAAAAAGAAAAAAGACATTATGTTGTTGGTTTTAAACAAATTAGAATTAAACATTTTTTAAATAAAATTAAAAACTTTATTTTCAATTTCTTATTATCAACTATTATGAAATCAATCCTAATAATGGCTGTTGCTCTCTCTTTAGGACTTGCTCAAAGAGACGGTACACCTCTTGGATTGATGATTGCAAAAATTGTTTGATATAACTCTTTATTCTTTTGTGGTTTTTATGCTGATGGACTTTTATATACTATTGAATATACTAGATTAGAACACATGATTTCAAATGATGAAAAATATCAAACAAATTTCAAAGTATGAAATTTACTTGCTCTTTCTGGAACAATTATTACAACAATTGTAGTAATTTGTTTTAGTTTTGCATCAATAGGGCTTGCAAAACTTTACACAGTAAATCAAGTTGAATTAATACCTTCACCAACTGATGGTTTAGAAGCTCTTGGCTGACCATATAAAGGAAATGCATCTCAAGAGGCAATTGATTATTTATGATCACCCCAAGGAATGTTTAATTTTCAACTTGTTGATACAACAAATAAAACAATAGGTAAATCAGCATGTTTTGCATTACTTTACACAGGAATTTATCATGTTATTATCAACTCTACAAAACTTCTTTCATTTGTTGATATTAAATTAGATCAAAAATTTAATTGAAAAAAATTGATTTCTAACTTTATTGTTATTTCATTTGTAATGATATTTGTTGTTGTATTTAGTGTTGTTCCTAAATCTTATGGATATCTAAAAACTTTTGGGGGGATTGATAATTTTTCATTCTCACTAATGCTTGTAGCAATTTTATTGTTCATTCTAACAATTCTAGGTCATCTTTCAAAAATGAAACAAAGTAAAAAACAAATAAAACCTTAACATAATATTTAACACTAATTTTTAAATGGTCGCTTACACGATATGGAGCGAGTGAAGGGAATCGAACCCTCATAGTCAGCTTGGAAGGCTGAAGTTCTGCCATTAAACTACACTCGCAATATTTATTTGCTAATAAATTATACACAATATTAATATTAAATATTGTAAAATATTTAACTATGAAAACTCAAAAAGAAACAGTTGAAATTCTAAAAAATAAAATAAATCAAGACATAAAACTTACTAAAAAGAAAATGAGAACAAGTTCTATTTTCTCGTTGCTAGTATCTTGCTTAGTTATGCTACTAAACTTAACAATTATTGGATTAGCTATTTGAGCTCTTGTTGTCTTAATTCAAGAAATTATTAAAGGCGAAGAAAATGTAAATATAATCATCCTTCCTACAATTGTTGCATTGTTTACAATTTTGTTATTTGTTTTTTCTATCTTGACAATGATTTATAAAGTTAGAAATAAATCACATTTCTTTAGAACTATCTTAGAAGAGTATCAATACTTAATTATAAAAATCAATGAAAAAGGCATGGAAGTTGATGAAGTTGTTAATATTCTAAATGACATAAATAATAGAAAATTTGAATTTAATAAATTAAATGCAAAGAATATATTCAAAACTGCTTTAGGAGGATAAAACAATGTTTACATGATTTAGAAAAATGTTTATTAACCCATTTGATGATGCATATGAGTTCGCAATAAGTAATAGAAAAGCAGCAAAAATGAAGAAGCACATTTTTTTAGTTGTGTTTATAATTGTTTCTTTTATTGCAGTTCTTTCATCGCTTACACTTGCTATTTTATCAGCCCTAAAACTTGGTAAATTATGAATTTGGGATTCAAGTACTCAAAATACTCAAGAGCAAGAAATATTATTAAATGATTATATTTATATTATTAATACAATTAATGCTTGCGTTGCATTTATAAGTTCTTTTGGTGCTTTTTTTGCCTTTAAAGAAGGATATTTAAAAAATAGAAGCTTATATCGTTTACTTGATTTTGAAATATTGATGTTTAACGAAAGAATTGGTAACTACAACGGAAAAGATGAAACTGAAGCAAAATCATTTTTAGTAGATAGAATTTTTCAAATATTGGGTTGAGCTGTAAATATTAATAAATTAACAAAACTTGAAGATGAAGGAGGTGAAAATGAAAAACAAACAAAATAAAAATAGCACAAATACCAAAACAGTTGAAATTAAAAAAGAAAAAAAGACAGCACAATCAAGAAGAGAAGCTAAAGTTGTTAAAGATAAAACTCTTTTGGTTGGTGATTTTGGAAATTCAGTTGAAAGAGTTGTTAATTACTACTTATTAAACGAATATGTTTCATTGTCAAAAAAACTTTGAAAATCAAAAGCTATTTTCATCTTCTTATCTTTATCATCAATGATAATGTCAACAATTGTTGTTATTCTTACAATGTTTGTTATTGGTAAAGATCTTGGTGGACATAAAATGTTTTTCATTTGTATTTCAATAATCACAGCATTCATTGGATTTATTACAGGAATTGAAGGAATATTTAAGTTCAAACGAAGAAAAGAAATCTATGCAACAAGAATTGAAGAACTTAAATCAATACTTGGTTACATTGATAGAAGAGTTGAACAAAGAAGACCTACAGATCGTATTGTTGTAAGAGTTAGTGAAAAATTAGCTGACTTAGAACATGAAGAAATATAACATTTATAATAGAAACCACTTTATGATAAGGTGGTTTTTTATCGATTTATTTTTTAAATATCCTCAGGTGTATTTAATTTTGAATTATACATGTTTGCATAGAATCCACCTTTTTTAAGTAATTGTTGGTGGTTTCCTTTTTCAAGAATCGAACCATCTTTAAGAACAACGATAATATCTGCATGTTTGATTGTTGAAAGACGATGAGCAATCATAAATGTTGTTTTACCTTTTGATAATTCAATCATACCTGATTGAATATCTTTTTCTGTTTTTGTATCAACTGATGATGTTGCTTCATCAAGAATTAAAATTGATGATTGTTTTAAAAATGCTCTTGCAATAGCTAATAATTGTCTTTGTCCTTGAGATATATCATCAGCATTATTTTCTAGTATAGTGTCATATCCTTTTTCTAATGACATTATAAAGTGATGTGCATTTGCTTTTTTTGCTGCTTCATGAATTTCTTCATCTGTTGCATCGGGTTTAGCATATCTCATATTTTCATAAATAGATTCACCAAATACAAATGTATCTTGTAAAACAATTGAAACTTCATCTCTTAATGAATGTTTTGTAATGTTCTTAATAGAAATACCATCGATTAAAATATCACTTTTAGGATTTATTACATCATAGAATTTTGTCAATAAATTAATAATTGTTGTTTTACCTGAACCGGTTGGTCCTACAATACCAACAACTTGACCTGGCTTAACATCTAAATCGATATTTTTTAAAACATTTGTTTTTCCATTATATGAGAATATTAAGTTTTTGAATTCAATATGTCCTTTAACATTATTAATATCAACCTTTTCTTGTTCTGGTAAAACTTCATTAATTTGATCTTTAACAACCATAACACGATTAGCTCCAGCAATGGCAGCTTGTAATTGATTTAATAGTTGGAAAATTTGATAAATTGGATTTGAAAAGTTTCTTGCAAATGCCATAACAATTGTTAAAAGAGATGTAACAAGAGCTGGATTTGTAACTCAAGCATCAAGTTCTTCATTATAACTAAGTGTGTGAACTATCCCACCAAATTCAAAATTTTTAATTCCCATAACCATTGATACAACAAATAATGTAGCGATTAATGTATTTGACATCATTGTATTTCATGGGTTTGATAATGATGATAAAAGATCTGTTTTGTATGTGATTTTTCTCATTTCCTCATTTTTAACAGAAAACTGTTTTACTATTAGTTCTTGTTTGTTAAAGTTATTAATAATTTTTTGACCTGAAATTGTTTCTTCGATAAATCCATTAATGTCACCAAGCGCAACTTGTTTTTTGTAGAAGTTTGGTTGAGCTTTTTTGAACAACACATAAACTACTGATAGTTGAAGAGGAACAAAACAAATAGCTATAACACCCAAAATTGGAGCAAATAATAATAATGCAACTAAAAAGAATAACATTTGTGTGAAGTTGATAAAGAACTGAGTAACATTTTGAGTTAGTGCCATTGTAATATTATTAATGTCATTTGTTAAACGAGACATAATGTCACCAGAAGGTGTTGAATCAAAATATTGTAATTTTAGTTCTAATAATTTGAAATATAAATCTTTTCTCAAATGTTTACCCGCTCTTTGTGCTACCTTTGTCATTACAACAGATTGAATAACATAAAGAATAGATGAAACAATAACAATAGATAATAATGATATAAAGTAAGTTAATGCTATTGTGTCTGTTGAAGAGGTTTTACCAGAACCTTCTGGTGGTAAAGTTTTTGTAATAAATTCCATAAAGTAATATTGAAGGATTGTTGTTCCACATGTTCCAAGAGAAATAATGAATGAAATTAAAACAACAAAAATTAATGTTTTTTGATTTTCTCTTAAATAATGAAAAATGAATTTCATTGGTTTTATATATCTTTCTTTTGCAGAATTTTTTTGTTTAGTTACTTGCTTTGACAATTGGACTCAACCCCCTTTCTATAAGCATCTCGTTTAGCTCTTCTGTACCTAATTGAGAAGCTGCAATTGATCTATATATATCATTATTTGCTAATAAGTTTCAATGCGAATCATAGCCAACTACTTGACCTTCGTTCATAACAATGATTCTATCTAATTCTTCAACAGACGAAATTCTTTGAGCAACAATAATTGTTGTAGAATCATTATATTGACGAATATTTGCTTGAACCTTTCTTTCTGTAACTGTATCTAGAGCTGAAGTTGAATCATCAAAAATAACAATTTTTGATTTTTTGGCTATTGTTCTTGCAATTGAAATTCTTTGTTTTTGCCCACCAGAGAAGTTTTTTCCTCTTTGTTCAACAATTGAATTTAGTCCATCTTCTTTTTTAGAAATAAATTCTCAAGCTTCGGCTGCTTTTGCTGCTTTAACAATTTCTTGCTCCAATTCTTCTTCTGGCATATTATCTGGTAATCCAAATGAAATATTGGACTTAATTGTTCCTGAAAATAATGTTGCTGTTTGCATAGCAATAGCAACTTTAGAGTTAATTTCATTAAATGAAAAGTCTTTAACATTTACTCCATCGATTAAAACTTCACCTTTTGATGCATCAAATAAACGCCCTAATAAATTAATTAAAGTTGATTTACCAGAACCCGTACCACCAATAATTCCAATTCTTTCTTTTGGGTTGATTTTAATATTGACACCTTTTAAAACATTGTGAACATCATCGTGTAAGAATGAATGTGATACATTTTTAAATTCAATAGCACCTTGTTCAATAACATATTTTGAATCATTGTTAAATTTCAATGTTGGTTCATATGTTGAAACTTCATTAACTCTTTTAATACAAGGAATGGCTCTTGAAATTTGTGTCATTGCAATTATGATAAAAATGAAACCAAATAGAACTTGCATCATAATACCAACAAAACCAATAACTTCCCCTGCTCCAGTCATATCATCATAATTTTTATAAGCTATGTAGTAAACAGTACAAATAATAGAAGTAATTACACAGTTTAACATTGGCATTAATGAACCTATTAAAGCAAATGCTTTGGTTCATGTTTTTGTTAAGCTTTCATTAGGTATTTCAAATTTATCTTTTTGACTTGGTTCAAGATTGTATGCTTTAACAACTCTTATACCCAAA
>CASEIC010000046.1 GCA_949288045.1 uncultured Mycoplasma sp.
AAACAAAAAAAAAAAATAAAAAAAAAAAAACCCAAAAAAAAATTTTAAAAAAAAAACCCTTTATTTATTTTTTTTTTTTTGTAAAATTCAAAATTGAGGTGAGAATATGCAAAATAATATTGATGTAAAAAAATTAAAAAAAATTAGATTATTTTCTTTTATTTCAATTGGATTAGATATTTTATATATTCTTGGATTACTTTTGTTTATTATTATTATCTCAATCTCATCAATGAATGGTGAAGAAATTAGTTATGGAATTTTTGCCTTAATTCCTTTGTTTATTATTTCTTTTGTTGTAGGTGCTGTTTTTTGCATAATAAATGCTGTTATGATTTTAAGTACTAAATGAACCATTAATGAGGTTGAAGAAAATAAAATTATTTGAGGTATTTTTACAATTATCCTTTTAGGTTGAATAGCATCATTAGTTTTTTCAATCCAAGCTATTAAAAAATACAATAATAATTCTAACAATCAAAATAATTATTCAAATAATGATAATCTTGCTAATTTTTAATAAACTAAAGTTAATTTCATCATTTTTGTATCTTATATATTAGTTAATAATATAATTTTAGTAATTACTTTAAAGGAGACATTGTATGAAATTAATTAGTAAAGAAGATAACAAAAAATTTATTTTAAAAGGTTTTTTTGAAGAAGATAAATTAAAAAATAAAAATTTATTAACCAACAAATTATCAATCACAGAATATGTTGATAAAAATGAAGCATTTATTTGTTTAGGTAAAGAAAAAGAATATTGTATCGAAACATTAAAAGAGGTGGTTAATAAAATTGTTAAACTAAATACAAGAGAGTTTCAAATAATTGCAAAATCATTTGTATGCAACAAAGTATCTCTTGAAGATGTAGTTACAAAATTTGTTGATATTGATGAATATGTAAATGGTGAAGGCTTATATTCAGCAAAAACATCTAAACCATCTAAAAAAGTTGCTCTTCAACTTGTAGTAAATGATTCAAAATTAACAACAAAAGCAAATCAAACTTTAAAAATAGCAAAACTTGTAAACAATACAAGAAGATTGCAAGCAACCCCTCCAAATATTTGTAATTCAGAATGATTAGCAAAAGAAATGCAAGATATGTTTAAAGGAATGAAATCTTCTAACTTGAAAGTTAAAGTTTTAAACAAATCAGAAATTGAAAAAGAAAAAATGGGATTATTTTTATCAGTTAATAAAGGTAGTGCTTATGAACCAAGATTGGTTGTGGTTGAATACAATGGAAATCCTAAATCAAAAGAAAAAATTGCTTTTATAGGAAAAGGTATTACATTTGATTCCGGAGGTTATAACTTAAAAGGTTCACAACATATTAAAGGAATGAAATACGACATGTCAGGAGCCGCTATTTGTGCAAATGCAATCAAAGGTGTTGTTGAATTAAATGCAAAAGTTAATGTTTGTGCTTTAATGCCTTTAACAGATAACAAAATTTCTTCTAATGCTCAAACACCAGATTCAATTTGAACATCTATGAGTGGTAAAACAGTTGAAGTAAATAATACAGATGCTGAAGGAAGATTAATTCTTGCAGATGCTATTACATATGCAATTAAAAAATTAAATCCAACACAAATTATTGATGTTGCAACTCTAACAGGAGCAATCATTGTTTCTTTAGGTACAACTTACACAGGAGCTTGATCTACATGTAATAAAGCATGAGATAAATTGCAAGCGGCCGCAGATAAACAGGGTGAATTAATTTGAAGAATGCCATTCCACAATGATTTTATAAAAAATATAAAAACTTCAAATTTTGCTGATTATAAAAATACAGATTTATCAGGTAAAGGTGGATCAATATCAGCTGCTATGTTCTTAAAAGAATTCACAGAAGGAAAAAGATATATTCATTTGGATATTGCCGGAACAGGTGGTGATGGTGAAAACCCGACAGGTATTATGGTTAAAACACTAATTCAATTTGCTCTTGATTCACAAGATTAATTATGATTAGAAAATTTATTTCAAAAAATTTAATAAAAAATTCATTTTTATTAGTTGGGAAATTTAAAGAAGATAAAAAAATTGAATTAGAAAAAGAAAAATACATAATTGATAATCCAAATAATGAAACTTCTACTATTTATTTAGGTTCAAAAAAGGATTTTGATTTAAATAAATTGGTAGATGTACTTGAATTTATTGTCGCAAATAAAGAACGTTCATATCAAATAGATGTTGATTCTTTTGTTACTTCAAAAATCAAAGAATTAGATGTTATAAAAAATTTTATTTATACATGATACAAATTTTTTGGTCAATCATTTAATTTGAAAACAACAAAAGAACAAATAAAACTAAAATACTTATTGACAAATAAAGAAGTTTCAAAATTTGATGATGATATTTTAATTGCATCACAAATGTGTGAAATAAGAACACTTCAAGATATGGCACCAAATATTCTAACTATTAATAAATTTACATCATATATTAAAAATTTATCAACAAATAATAAGTCAATGAAATTAACTATTTTAGAAAAATCCGACTTACAAAAATTAGGGATGAATTTAATTCTTGGAGTAAATGCAGGATCAAAAGAAAATGTTAAGGTAATGGTTTTAGAATACAAAGGACTTCCAAATTCAAAACAAAAAATTACTTTTGTAGGTAAGGGAATTATGTTTGATTCAGGAGGTTACAATTTAAAAACACCTGGTAAGTATATGTTAGATATGAAATATGATATGTCAGGTGCAGCAATATCGGTTATTCTTGTTGATACACTTTCAAAAATGAGAGTTAAGAAAAATATTTCATGTATTGTTCCATTGACAGATAATATGGTTGATTCTCTTGGGCAGTTACCTGAATCAATTTATACATCAATGAGCGGTAAAACAGTTGAAGTTGCAAACACAGATGCAGAAGGAAGATTAATTCTTGCAGATGCAATTACTTATGCTTCAAAAAAAATGAACTCTTCTTTAATTATTGACTTATCAACCTTGACAGGAACAGTCATTTATGCACTTGGTAGATATACAGGCGCTTGATCAACAAAAGATTCAAATTGAATGTTATTAGAAAAATCAGCAAAAAAAGTAAATGAATTAATTTGAAGAATGCCTATTGATGATATTTATCTTGAAACACTTACAAAAGATACATTTGCGGACACTTTATCTTGTTCATTAACAGATAGACCTGATTCGAACATTGCTGCAACTTGATTGAATCAATTTGCTCTTGGTAAAGAATATATTCATCTAGATATTGCAGGTTCTGCAGATTTAAATTCAAAAGGCCAAGCACCTATGTTTAAGACATTAATTGAATTTGTTAAAGAGTACAAATAAACTAACCTTCAAAAGAGGTTATTTATTATATAATTAAAGCAAGTGAAACTTAGAGGTGTTTGATGTTTTCAATTATTGTGTTTTTAAATGAATTAAATAAAGAAGAAAACCCAAAGAAATTTATTTCTTCAATTTTTTCATCAATTAAAAAACAAAAAAATACCGAATTAATTTTTGTAATAAATAAAAAAGATATTGACACTATTGATTTAATACAATCATTTGAAAAAAAAGAAAAATCAGCAATTGTTAAGTATATGTATACTTCAAGAGAAATGTCATTTAATAAATACATTCAAAACATCAATAACATCATTACAAATGATAATTTTTTTATTCTTTCATATCCATCAATGCTTGATGAGAAAGTAATTGAAAAACTTTCTAAAATAGTTTCAACATATAATCCTGATGTTATTGAATTTAAACCATCATTTAGTGGTTTGATGAATTGAAAACCATCAAATAGATTAACAAATGACAAGTGTAATAAATTGTTAAAAATTGAAGCACATCCTGAAATAGTGACTTATTCATATCCTTTTATTTATAACAAAGTTTTTTCTACAAATGTTCTAAACAAAACAATTAAAAGATTAAAGTTTATTGATGAAAGTATTTCTAATATATTTTTTACAAGCTTCATTTACTCATTGTTAATTAATTCAGAAACATATTTTTATATACCTAATGATTTTTATGATTTCAACATTTCAACAAATAATATTCCAAATTATAAAGATGTTTTTTTACAATGAAAAACAATCATTGATATTTACAATGTTGATAAAAAATATTATGAAGAAATTAACTATGCTAAATATTATTATTTAAAAATTATTTTATGTTCGTTATATGTATCACATGATAAATTTTTCATTTCAAAATTAAAACATAAAAATGAAAACACAATTTTACAAAAAAAATATTTTGATGTATTAAACCAAGTTCTTGACAAGGAATATAATCATTTTGGAAATAACAATAAATATATGATGTTGTCTAGTAAAAATGAAGCAAATATTTTAAAAGAAAATTATCCAATTTCTAAGTGATCAAAATTAGTTAAAGAGTTGGAGACATAATCATTGATGAAAAAGGTTAATAAAAAGGCCGGTTTTTGAATTAGATTTTTATCAACATTAATTGATGTAGTAATTTTTTGTATTTTAGGAATTCTATCATCTCTTATGTGTATTGCTAAAGTGTACATTTCTGAAATTGATAAATCAATTTATTTAGTTAGTGAAAAACAATATTTGTATATATTGTGGTTATTATTATTAATTATTTTTTTGAATATACAATTTATGATAATTCCATATTGTTTAAATTGCAGAACAATTGGAATGGTTATAACTAAGTTAGAAGTTGATTTTAAAAATTCTAGTAAATCACAAGTTCTTTTAAAAAAAATTGAAATTGGACCTATGTTATGAATAATCTTAATAATATTGTTTATGTGTTTTGTGTGACCTAATACTATAAATAAAATGGTAATTTTTTCATACATAAAAACAAATTACAATAATGTACAAGAAGGTTCGCCATTATTTGATTCAATAAAATCACTGTTAGAAGCAAATAAATGAACCGTTCAACAAACAATTTTTTATTCTATACCATCTGTTATAAGTCCATTAATTGTTATCGTTCAACTATTCTTTTTGATTTCGGTTGGTTTCAAAAAATCTAAAGAAGGTTTAATTGATAAATTTACTTCATCACAAGTTGTGTATAAAAATAAATTTGATGAAGTATTTGAACAAAATTGAAAAATAATTGAACCAGAAAAAAATATTAAACAATTATTAATTTGAAAGGAATAGAAAATGAAGAAAGTCGAAAGTAAAATTCTTGAAGGTTTAAATAAGGAACAAAAAGCTGCAGTTGTTAACATCAAAACACCAGTTAGAATTTTAGCAGGAGCAGGTTCAGGAAAGACAAGAGTTTTAACAAGAAAAATTGCTTATTTAATTGATGAAATTGGAATTAAACCAAATAGAATTATTGCTTTGACATTTACAAATAAAGCAGCAAATGAAATGAAGGCTAGGGTTGAAGTTCTTATTGGTTGCAAAGCAGAAAATATGATTGTTTCTACATTTCATTCTTTATGTTATAAATTTTTAAGATATGAAATAAAAAATTATGATAAGTCGCTTGAAAATTTTGCTATATTAGATTCAACAGATCAAGATGGTGTTTTAAAAGAAATTTATGCTAATTTAGATATCCAAAAAACAACTATTCCATATCCAATTGCAAAAGAGTACATTAGTGGAAATAAAAACAATTTTATAAGTGTAGATAAAGCAAAAGAATTAGCAAATGAAACAGAAAATGAAACACTTATTTTAAAAAGCAAAATTTATGAACAATATCAATTACTTTTATCTAATTCAAAATCATTAGATTTTGATGACTTACTAATCTATACAAAAAGGATATTGGAAGAAAAACCAGAAATTAAGGATAAATGAAAGAATAAATTTGATTATTTTTTAATTGATGAATTTCAAGATACGTCAAAAATTCAGTATGAAATAATTGATCTTTTAGCACATAATCAAAATATTACAATTGTAGGAGACCCAGATCAAACAATATATAGTTGAAGAGGGGCAGATATATCTTTTATTAATAATTTTGATAAGTTATATAAAAAAGTTTTAACAATTACATTAGCTCAAAATTATAGATCTACAAAAAAAATCCTTGATGCTGCAAATAATTTAATAAAACATAATGCAAATAGATTACCAAAGGATTTGGTTACTGAAAATGTTGATGGTGAAAATATTGAATATTATGAGGGAACAACACAAGAAAATGAATCATTGTGAATTGCGTCACAAATTGATAAATTGAAAAAATCAAAAAATCAATTAAAAGATATTGCTATTTTATATAGATCAAATTATTATTCAAGATCAATAGAAGATGTTTTAATAAAAGAGTCTATTCCTTATAAAATCATTAATGGACAAAAATTCTATGAAAGAGCAGAAATTAAAGATGCGCTTGCATTTTTAAGATGTATTTATGAACCAACAGATATAAGTTTAAAAAGAATAATTAATGTTCCTCCTAGAAAATTAGGAGAATCAACTGTATCTAAATTGGTTGAATTTGCTAATAAGAAAAAAATGCCCTTATGAGATTCGTGATTAAAACATATTAATGAAATAAATATTCCTAATGAAAAAAAAGCGAATTTATATAAGTTTATTGAAGTTTTAAGAAAACACAACGCATATTTAAATAAAAGAAAAACAATTCATGATGTTCTTGAAAATTTGTTAGAAGAAATTGGTTATATTAAGATGATAAAAGAATCAGAGGATGCAAATTCAAGTAGGTTAGATAATATAAAAGAATTAATTAAATCAATTAGACAATGAGAACATACAAATCCTGATAAATTCATTAGAGAATATTTGGACACAGTTTCACTAGAAAGTTTAAATATTGAAGACTCTACAAATATAAATTACATTTCATTAATGACAATACACTCTGCAAAAGGACTAGAATTTAAAAATGTTTTTGTGATTGGTTTAAATGAGGGCGTGTTCCCATCTAAAAAAGTACTTCAAGATGATGATGAAGATGGAGAAAGTGAATTATTAGAAGAAGAAAGAAGATTAGCATATGTTGCATTTACGAGAGCAAAAGAAAAACTTTTCCTTTCTTCATCAAGGGAGTTTATTGGAGATTATAAAAATTCTCATAATCCATCAAGATTCATTAATGAAGCCAATATTGAAGTGAGTGAATCTTTTAAAACGGGAGAAATATCTCTTCAGTCAAAAATACACAAAAATACAAGACATTTTGAACCAGGTGATAAAATTAATCATATTAATTTTGGTGAAGGCATTGTGCTTGAAGTTGATGGTGATACTATCATTATTGAATTCAAAAATAAGAACTTTGGAATTAAACAATTGTTAAAAAATCACAAATCAATTGAAAGGATTTAGAAGTGCAACAGGAAATAAAAATCATTATTTTTACCTTAACAATAATAATGTTGGTTATTTTTGCTGTTTCTATTTTTTTATATGGTTATATTAAAAAAAATAGCAAGAGAGATAATTCTATTTTCTTTTTACTTGAACTTGATTTAAATAATTGAAGATTTAAAAAAACAAATTCACTCTTAGATTCATTTACAACTAATGAATTAAATGATAAATTTAGCAAATATCTTGAAAGAAAAATTGGTATTGGGTGAGTTGATATAAATAAATTGTTTCGTTTAATTGGTTCAACAAAATCAGAGATGGTTAAAAAAGCAATTGAATATTGTATTCAAAATAAATCAAATATTTCACTAACAAGTGAATTTGTTTTTAAAACATTTTCATCAAAATCACAAAATACATCATTTATTTTTAATTTTAAGTTTAGATATATTAGTCCAGAAAAAATAATGATAGAATGCAAAACAATTGATAAAGTGTTTGATTCATCATTACAAAAAAAAGTTATTTCAAAAGAAAAATTATTATCAAATAATAAAAAATATAAATTATTTATTGCTTTTTCAATGAAAGAAGAATCACACAAATCTTTCATTACTTTCATAGATAAGGTGAGTTCAATATTAAAAACAAAAAGTATAAAGTTTTTTAAATCTAATTCAATGATTATTCTATTGTTTTATTCTGATTCTTATAGACACATTAAAAACATTAATAAAAAGGTACATAATAAGTTTGCTAAGGCTGCAACAACAACAAATATAAACAGTTTTTTTGATGGTTCTACATATGTTGAATGTCAAAATCTAAAAACAGAGAGCGATTTTTCAAAAGTTATGACTAGAGTTTTATTTGGTCTTATTAAATCAAAAATTCAACATGAACCAATTTCGTTTAATTTAAAAAATATTCAATTTAATGAATTTGAAGAATTTAAAGAAAAAATTATTTCTATTAATAAGATGTTAGAATCAAATAGTATCAATTTCGAATGTTTACCCATTAAATCTATAATTTCTAAAAAAGAACAGTTTGATTTTTATGTTCCAAAATTTGATTTATCTGAAGATTATTGAAATAATCATATTTTGAGAATAAATGATTATGATATGAAAATTAATGATAAATTTGTTACAACAGTATTAAATTCATTAGAAGCAAAAACTACAAAGAAAAAAATATTTATAAACATAAATGATTATCAAATGCTTGAATTAATTGGAAAAGTGGATAATAAGGATGACTTTATTTTTATCATTAATAAAGTTAAATTTAATGACATTAAACAATTTATTCAATTGCTGAATCTATTAGAAATTTCGAAAATTAAATATGGTTTATATGTTAAAGAATTTGATTCAGAATTTTATTCTGTAATTGCAAATATAAAACCAAAAGTTGTTGTTTTATCTCAAAAATTCAATGATTATTTAGTTGATGGAAAAATTAAATCAAAAATAAAAATTATGTCTGCAATTTTTATAACTGAACATTTAAACATAAATCTTGTATTTACCAATGTAAATGATGAGATGAGAAATGAAATTCAAATATTATCTAAAAAAGAAAAATATTATATAAATAAATCATCGCACGGTATGTCAATATTGTCAATGTTTTAGGAGGTGGTTAAATGTATTCAAAAATAACAATAAAAGATAAAGATATTCAAAAAGCAATTAATAACGAATTAAAAAGACAAGAAGAACACATTGAGTTAATTGCTTCAGAAAATTATGTTTCAAAAGATGTGTTGATTGCAACTGGGAGTATTTTAACAAATAAGTATGGCGAAGGTTATCCTGGTAAAAGATATTATGGTGGATGTGAAAATGTTGATGTTGTTGAAACATTAGCAATTGAAAGATTAAAAAAACTATTTAAAGTTAAATTTGCAAATGTCCAAGGATATTCAGGTTCAACAGTTAATGCAGCAGCTATTGCTGCAGTTGTTCCTAAAGGATCTAAAATTTTAGGAATGGGTTTAACATCTGGCGGTCATTTAACCCATGGTTATAAAATTAATTTTTCAGGATATTTTTATGAAGCATATTCATATGATGTAAATAATGATGGTTTATTAGATTATGATGAAATATTAAAAGTTGCAAAAAAAATTAAACCAGATTTAATTATTTGTGGTGCAAGTGCATATTCAAGAATAATTGATTTTAAAAAGTTTAGGGAAATAGCAGATAAAGTTGGAGCAAAATTGATGGCTGATATTGCTCATATAGCTGGATTGGTTGCAACAGGATTACATCCATCTCCAATTAAATATTGTGATATTGTTACTTCAACAACACACAAAACACTTAGAGGTGCTCGTGGGGGAATTATCATGACAAATAATGAGGAAATTGCAAAAAAAGTTGATAGATGGGTTTTTCCTGGATATCAAGGTGGACCATTATTTCATCAAATAGCAGGTAAAGCTGTTGCTTTTGGTGAAGCGTTAAAACCTTCATTTAAAAAATATCAAGAACAAATTGTCAAAAATGCTAAGGCATTTTGTAATGAATTTAAAAAATTAGGCGCTGAAATAATTTCTGGAACAACGGATAATCACTTGTTTATGATAAATGTCAAAAAAACATATAACTTGACAGGTAAAGAAGCTACCGAAATTCTTCACTCAATAAATATAACAGTTAATAAAAATACAATACCCAACGAAACAGAATCGCCGCAAGTTACTAGTGGTATTAGATTAGGAACTCCTGCTATGACTACAAGGGGTTTTAAGGAAAAAGAATTCATTAAATTAGCAAATATCATTCATTTATCATTAAAAGAATTTAATAATAAAATTATTCTCAAAAAAATGAAATTAGAAGTAAAACATCTTATATCAAAGTTTCCGATTAAAGGATAATAATGGTTAGAAATTTTACAAGAATAATTATTAAGAACAATATAAGAATATATTTATCTGATTTAACAGATGTTGTGAATCAAATTTTAAATTATCATAAGTATAAGTCATTACCTTCTTTAATTCTTGCGAATGCAATTGCCACATTTTCACCTTTAAAATTATTATATGAATCAAATAATTTATTAATTAGAATAAAGACAAATGGAGCAATTAAATCTTTAATACTAGAAACAAAATTTAATAATATTCGTGCTTTAATTTCTAATTCAAATATAGAAACAGAATATGATAAAAAAGGATTTAATACAATACCGTTAATTTTGGGTATTGGTGATAATGGTTCACTCGAAATTTCAAGAGAAGTTAAAGGAGAATATTTTAAATCAGAAACTTCACTGGCAAAGGCAGATATAGTAACTGATTTGGCCTATTTTCTAAATAAATCAGACCAAATTTATTCTGCAGTATTGACAGATGTATTTTTAAATGAAAATAACCATTATGAAGCTACAAGAGCAAAAAATGTAATTTTTCAACTATTACCAAATCATACAGAAGAAGATAAAATATGAATTGAAGAATTTATTAAAAATCATAAGTTTTCAAATTATTCAGTTTTAGATTATGAAAAAGAAATGGACGGGAAACTTCTTGATATAAAACAACTAGATGGTTCTTGTTGATGTTCAAAAGAAAAGATTATTTCAGCAATAAAACTTTTGAAAAAAAATGAAATTAATGATTTATTTAAAGATAAAAAAGAAGTTGAAGTAATTTGTGAATTTTGTGAAACAAATCACAAAATTTCAAAAGAGGATGTAAATGAGTAAAGCTATATTTCCAGGATCGTTTGATCCTTTTCATGATGGACATAAATTTGTTATTGAAAAAGCATTAGAAGATTTTGACTTTATCTATATTGTTATTTCTTGGAATGAAAACAAAAAAAGAACACAATCATTTTGAAAATCAAAATTACAAATTAAGAAAAATTTTAAAAAAAACAAAAAGATAAAAATATTGTTCAATAAAAATAAATTAACTATCGAAATAGCAAGAAAACTAAATTGTTTTCAATTAATTAGAGGAATTAGAAATGAAAATGATATTAAATATGAGGATCTTTTAAGAAAAATGTATATTGACGCAGAACCTAGAATAAAAATCAAGTACTATAATGCAACTCAAGAAGTTAAGAATATAAGTTCATCTACCATTAGAAGTGATATAATTTAGATACAAATTGAATATATTCAAGGGTTGCTAAAAGCAACCTTTGAATTAAAAGAAGGAGTTTATTTTGATTGAAAAATTAAAAGAAAAAATACCATTTAAAATAAATTCAATTCAATTTGTGAAAAGAGATGGTTTTAAATTTTTGGAAATAGAACTACCTGATTCAGATTTGAAAACTGTTGAAGAAAAATCAAAAATAATATCTCAAATCATTGATGAAATTGATGATTCAAGTGAAAATTATTATTTAGATATTTTTTCGAGCGGCACAGAAAAAGAAATTGAATTAAAAAATATTAATTTGTTTTTAAATCAATATATTTCAGTAAAAACATCAAAACATTATTTAGAAAAATGTGAGTGAGAAGGTGATTTTATTGAAAATAACATTAATAATATTGTTTTAAGAGTAAATAATAAAGGAAAATTTCAAAAATTAAAAATCGAAAAAACTGATATTAGTTACATAAAAACAACAGCAAAATTAAGAAAGGAAAAATAATGAAAAAAGAGGGAAAAGATATACTTGAATTAATTAACTTTGTTTCAAGCACAAAAAATATCGATATTAATGTTATTATTGGTTTTCTTAAAAATTCAATTCAAAGAATTGTTAATTCTCAATTAGATCCTGATGCTGAAATTACGTTAGAAATAGTTGACAATCAATTAATTCTTACAAATAATAATAAATTAGTTATTGATGACGAGGAAGAATATAAGGGAGATTCAAAAGTTGTTGACATCCATTTATCAGAAGCGCAACAAATCAATCCAACAATCACTGTTGGAGAAACAATAGCATCAAGAATTTCTTTTGATGATTTTTCAAGATCTTTATATTCAAAAATTGAACAATCATTTAGAATTGAAATTTTAAATTGAGAAAAAAGAAGGGTTTACGAAAAATATCAACCATTGATAGGAACAACTGTCGAAGCAAAACTTGAAGAGGATTTTGGTGGTAAAGGAGCGACATTTACTTTAGAAGATGGAACTCTTTGTTATATGCCAACAAAATATCAAAATAAAAATATTAATTTAAATGATAAAAAATATCATAATGTAACAATTGAAGAAGTCTACGAAAATTCTAAGTCATATCAAGTTCTTGTGTCAAATGATTCTCCAAATAAAATTAGAGATGTATTAAAACTTGAAGTTCCTGAAATTGAAAGAGGAGAAATTCAAATTGTTGGTATTTCAAGAATTAAAGGTGAAAGAACAAAAATTTCATTTAGAAAAAATCCAAAATTTGAAGGTGAACTTGATGTAAAAGGATGCATTATTGGTCAAAATAGCGAAAGAATTAATAGAGTATCAGAAATTGTTGGTGAAAAAATTGATGTTGTTTTATATTCGGATAATATTTATGAATATATTGCTAATGCTTTAAGTCCAGCAAGAATCGTTTCTATTAACAAAAAAACTGGTACAAATGATTATTTGGTTGTTGTTCCAAATAGACATAATACAGTGGCTATTGGTAAAAAAGGTTCAAATGTAAGATTAACAGTTGAATTGATACGTGTAAATATTGATATTTGTTCATATTCATATGCTATTGAAAATAATATTCCAATTCATTGAAATGGAAACATTACTAAAGAAGAATTAGAAGTATTAGATGCCGGTTTTGTTGAAGGACAAACATCAACACCATTTATATCATCAAATAGAAAACCAAGACAGAATTGAAATAATAATCAAAGAAGACAAAATTTTATTGATTTTAGTGAGTTTGATAAAGAAATTGAGGAATTTAATTCTGAAATTCTTTCATATAAATCAGTTGACTTTTCACAATTTAATATTGATGATTCTATGATTAAAAATTCATCTAAAAAATTTGACACAGATGAGTTTTCTCACATTGAAAAAGAATTTGAAGATCAATTCAGCACAAGTGAAATTAAACATGCAAATGAGAATTTTAAATTTGATAAAGATATAGCGGGAGATATTAATCTAGATGATATAGATTTAGATGATTTTGAGGAAGATGACTTTTAATAAGGAGTATCTAGTTAATGATTACAAGAAAATGTATCATAACTGGAAAGATAGTACCCGTAAATAATCTTATTAGATTTGTATTATGTAAAAATGGTTCAATTAAATTACAAACTTCAAAAAAAATATGAGGACGTGGTGCATATTGTTTGAAGGATGAGGAAGTTATTGAAACTTTGTTTAAAAAAAGAACATTAAATAAGTCTTTTAAAAGAAATATTTCAACAGAAATTTACAATGAGTTGAGAAAGGAGGTGGATGAATATGTCAAAAAGCAAGAATAATAAAAGAATTTCAAATGATGATGAAATTAAGAATCAACTTGTTGATGTTAAAGTAGAACTTAAAGATGGTGTTTTTATTTTTACTGGTCCAATGTCAATTGCAGATTTTGCCAAGAGAATAAATAAATCAGCAAGTGAAATTCTTACAAATTTATTTAAAAAAGGTGCAATGCATACTTTAAATTCAATTCTTTCTGAAGAAGAAATTGCAGAAATTTGTTTTGATTATGGTTTTGATTTCAAAAAAGAAATTGAAATGAATGAATCAAATTTTATGGATTATTTTGAAATTCAAGATGATGAAAAAGATTTGGAACCAAGACCACCAATCATTACAATAATGGGACATGTTGATCACGGGAAAACAACATTGATTGATAAGATAAGAAATTCAAACATTGCAAGTGGAGAAGCTGGTGGAATTACCCAACATACTGGTGCTTACCAAGTCACTCACAATAAAAGAATTATTACCTTTTTGGACACACCAGGTCATGAAGCATTTACAGCAATGAGATTAAATGGTGCAAAAGTAACTGATATTGTTATACTAGTTGTTGCAGCAGATGATGGAGTAATGCCACAAACAATTGAAGCAATTGATCATGCTAAAGCCGCTAATGTTCCAATAATTGTTTTTGTTAACAAGATGGATAAACCATCCGCAGATCCTGAAAAAGTAAAAGGAGATTTATCTAAGCATGATATTCTTTGTGAAGAATGGGGTGGCAATACGACATTTGTTTATGGATCCGGATTGACAGGTAAAGGTATAAATGAATTGTTTGAAGCAATTTTATTACAAGCAGATATTCTTGAATTAAAAGCAAATAAAAATCGTTCACCAATTGGTACTGTTATTGAGGCAAATATTTCAACAGGTAAGGGAACAATTGCAACATTAATGATTACAAATGGAACAATTTACAAAAGAGATTTTATTGTTGCAGGATCAAATTATGGAAGAATAAAAACCTTGTTAAGTATTGATGGAAAAGAGATTGAATCTGCCGGACCGGGAACTCCTGTTGTAATAACCGGTTTGAACTATCTTCCAAAATCAGGTGATAAGTTTTTAGGTTTTGAAGATGAAAAATTTGCTAAAAAACTTGCATCTAAGAAAGCTTTTTCTGATAAGCAAAATGAATTAAGTTCCAAAAATGTTTTAAATAACATTGATGACAAAAAAGTTATTAATTTAATCATTAAAACTGATGTTCAAGGAACAGCTGAAGCAATTAAGTATTCACTTTCAAAATTATCTAATGATGATGCAATAATAAATATTATTAGATATTCAAGTGGAAGTGTTTCAAATTCAGATATATTGCTTGCAAAAGCTTCTAATGCAATTATATTTGCTTTTAATATGAAGGTTGATGGGTCTATAAGAAATTTAGCCCAACAAGAAAAAATCGTTATTAAAACCTCTTCAATAATTTACGAAATTATAGAAGAGGTAGAAAAAATAATAAAAACATATGGAACACCAGAATATGAAGAGATTAAAACAGGAGAGGCATTAATTCAAAAAATATTCTTTTATTCAAAAGTTGGAAATATTGCAGGATGTTTAGCAACAAGTGGTATAATTAGAGTGAATACAAAAATGAGGCTAATTAGAAATGGCCAAGTTATTCATGAAGGAATTCTTGAAACTCTTCAACATGGTAAAGATCAAATTAAGAAAGTTGAAAATGGTAAGGAATTCGGAACACACATTAAGAGCTTTAATGACATAAAAGAAGGAGATGTGATTGAAACTTTTGAGGAAGTTTTGATCAATAAATAGTTATGCCAATTAAAAAAATTATCACTACCACTACTGAGTCAATCCCAGGAAAAGAGTATGAAATAATAGGTGTTATTTCTAGTGATAGTTTATCAGTATCATCAAAACTCATGATTCAACATAAAGGTTTAGATAATAATAATTTAGAAAAATTGAAACAAGTTGCCCAAGATTTGGGTGCAGATGCAGTGGTTGGAATAAGAATTTCACATGATTATGGTCGCGAAACTTATATAGGTACTGCCGTTAAATTTAAGTGAAATTATAAAAAAATTACCGAAGAGATAAAAGACAACAAAAAGGAGTGTAAATAATTATGAAGTTAATTATTGATAGGTTATTAATTACTACAACAGAAAATATTCCGGGTGCTGAGTATTCAATTATTGGTTTTGTTGGAGGATTAAGTGATAACAATCCATTTGCAAAAGATGCTTTGAATACTGGATATGTTAGAATGCAAGAAGAAGCTGCAAAACTTGGAGCAGATGCAATTGTTGCAGTTAAATGTGAAATTAAAGGTGATTTTGCATATTTCTATGGTACTGCAGTTAGATATAAAGCTATAAGAAAAATAAAATAATGAATGAAATACAGAGAAGAAAAAAAGAATCAAATTATTTACTTTGAATTTCAAAAATAATTAATGAAGAAGTTACCAATTCTAATGTTAAGAATGTATCTGTTATAGATGCAAAACTTTCAAATGATGGTTCAATTTTAAAAGTGTTTGTTTCGTTTGATAAAAATGAGAAAAAAGCATTAGAAGCATTGAATAATGTAAAAGGTTTTATTAGAACAGAATTATCAAAATATGACTCATATTCTAGAAGAGTTCCGGATATAATTTTCAAAATTGATGAGGTTCAAAAATATTCATCAAGAATTGATGAACTTTTAAAACAAATTAAAAATGAAAATGAATAGAAAATTTGATGCAATTGTAGTTGGTGGCGGGCACGCCAGGAATAGAAGCAGTTTTTGCTCTTGCTAAAAATAATTTTAATGTTGCTCTTGTAAGTTTGAATACTTCAAGGCTAGCAATGCTTCCTTGCAATCCTTCGATAGGAGGTCCGGCAAAAGGGATTATTACAAGAGAAATTGATGCACTTGGTGGAGTCCAAGGAATTTTTGCAGATAAAGCAATGATTCAAATAAAAATGTTAAATACATCAAAAGGTCCTGCCGTTCGAGCTTTAAGGGCTCAAATTGATAAAGATAAATATTCTCAAATTGTTTTGGATGAAATTAAAAAGCACAAAAACATAACCTTAATTGAAGCTATTGCAGAAGAAATTATTCAAGAAAATAATGTTGTTAAAGGTATTAAATTAAATGATGGTTCTATTGTGGAATCTAAAGTTGTTATATTAACAACAGGAACCTATATGGATTCAAGAATATTAAGAGGTTCAGATATAACAATTAGTGGACCCGATGGAGAAAAAACAACAAAAAATTTATCCAAGT
Source organism: uncultured Mycoplasma sp. (assembly GCA_949288045.1). Taxonomy (GTDB): domain Bacteria; phylum Bacillota_I; class Bacilli_A; order Mycoplasmatales; family Metamycoplasmataceae; genus UBA710. The sequence continues at coordinate 17,003 of CASEIC010000046.1, forward strand.
CATTAATTGAAAACGGGATTGAACTTATAAGATTAAAAACTGGAACACCAGCAAGAATATTTGCAGATTCAATTAATTGGGATGAAGTTGAAGAAGAAATTCTTCCAATTGAAGAATTGACTTTTTCATCTAAAACTAAAAATAAATTAAAAGCTCAAATACATTGCTGATTAACTTATACAAATAAAAAAACTCATAAAATTATTATGGATAATATAAATAAATCAGCAATGTATTCAGGCCTTATAGAAGGAGTGGGACCAAGATATTGTCCCTCTATTGAAGATAAGATTGTTAAGTTTTCACACAAAGAAAGACATCAAGTTTTTTTTGAACCCGAAACCGAAAAGCAAGATGTGTATTATATTAATGGTTGTTCAACTTCAATGCCTATTGAAGTTCAAGATCAATTTTTAAGAACAATTCCAGGTCTTAAAAATTGTCGGATTCAAAAATATGGTTATGCTATTGAATATGACGCTGTTACTTCGGGACAGATTTACAAATCATTAGAATCAAAAAAAATAAGAGGTTTATATTTTGCAGGACAAATCAATGGAACAAGCGGTTATGAAGAAGCAGCGGGACAAGGTTTGGTTGCTGGGATTAATGCATCATTGAAATTAAAAAATAAGAAACCAATTGATTTAAAAAGAAATGATTCATATATAGGTGTTCTTATTGATGATTTGGTTTTAAAAGGAACAAAAGAACCATATAGAATGTTAACTTCAAGAGCTGAATATCGTCTTTTGTTGAGAAATGATAATGCAGATATAAGAATGTGTGAATATGCATTATATGCAAATATGATTTCAAAAGAAGAATATGATAGAGTCAAAAACAAATATGAAATGATTGATAATAAAATAAATGAGTTAGAAAACATATATCTTTCATCTAATGATGAACTTGCAAAAAAATATAATATTTTACATGGTTCATCATTATTAAAAGTAATAGTAAGACCTGATGTTGATTATAATGATTTTATTAATGATTTTAAATATAAAGATGAACTTGTAATAAAAGTAAGATTAGAAGGTTATATTGAAAAACAAAATAAGGCAGCATCAAAAATGTTAAGGTTAGAAGCTCTTAAAATACCTAAAAATATTGATTATGATAATGTAGATAATTTATCCTTAGAAGCAAGAGATAAACTTAAAAAAATAAATCCTGAAACAATAGGGCAAGCTTCAAGAATTAGTGGAATTAATCCATCTGATATTGAAATGATATTATTTTATTTAAATTTAAAACATAGAAATAAATAGATGTTTTATTGATTTTATACTAATTTCTGAAAACCTTCAATTATGTAAGTTCTTTCAATACTTTGTTCTCCTTTTGAATATTGAAAGTCAACAAACAAACAACCATCTTCAGGTAAGTATGATAGGGATTTTATAGTTACAATTATTCCTTCCTTTGATTTTGGTAAACCATTAAAGTATTCATCTGTTATTTTTTCAATTGGCCAATTTTCCTCAGTTGCAGTTAATTTTTTAGAATCCTCTTTTGGAGTAATTTCGATATTAGGATACAATTCATTTACAATATCTCATAATGATTCAGGTTTTTTAAAACCAGTTACTGTATATGTTCTAGTAGTTACATCGTTATCTCTTGAAAATTCATATTTTATTTCCATTAAACACGCTAATTCATTTGTTTCAATTGAGATAACATTTACAGATATTCCTTCCTGTTTTGTTGGCAATCCATAGAAATATTGTTGATTAATCATAGAAATTGTTCATGTATCTTTTGAAGCAGTTAATTCTTCGCCTTTTGGTGTTAGAAGAATTTGAACATCACTATATAATTCATCAATAATTTCATCAAATGATTTCACTTCAATAGCAAATCCTTCAATTAAATATTCTTTATCAATAGATTCTCCATCTCTAGAGTAATTTATTACAATTGTTATTTCACCTTGGTCAGGACTATATTTTTTAACTTCTTTAACTTTAACATCAATACCTTCTTGACTTTTTGGAAAATTATTAAACAATATTTCATTAAAATTATTAATTGGAAAATTTTCTTCTGTTGCAGTGTATTCTTTTGCTAATTCTTTTGGTGATATTTTTATACTTCCATATAGTAAATTAACAACTTGTTCAAATGAAAGTGATGATAAATCAACATTTGAACTTTTTTTATTCAAAATAGTATAAACACCCGCTCCACAAACAAAAAGACCAGATGCTATTAATCCAGAAGTTACAAAAATAAGAAATTTAGATTGGGTTGATAAGTTCTTTCATTTTCCCATAAATTTAATTAACCTCTTCTTTTCTTTATAAATTATATTTCATTTATAATAAAATTATTGCAAAGGAGATGATAAATGTCATTAATTGATGAAGATTTTTCACCAAAAAAAGAAACAGAAAATCAAGAACAAGAATTAGAATGTAAAATATGTAAGAGTAAAATTGATGTTAATTCTCCTATCTTGCTTTGTGAAAATGATTTTAATAAAACTATTACTGGAACTTTAAACAATATAAAAATAAACGTCTATAAAATAAGAGGCGAACTTGAAAAAGTAAATACAACTTTGAATACTATTAATCTTGAGTTAGAGAATAATAAAAATATTCATATTATTGCTAAAAATAAATTAGAAATTGATAAATTGAATTTTGAAGCATTAGAGAAAAAACTAAAAATAGATTTAAAATTAAATTATGATGCATTTGAGTTAAATCAACAACAAGCAAATTCATTAAGAGAAATAATGAAATGAACAAAATTTGCACATGCAAGTTTAGAAGATTTAGAACAAGAAAATAAATAGAGGATATATGAATAATAAAAATTTTAAAAATGCAAAATTAAATGATAATGTATTAAATATTGAACTTGAAGATGGCAAATGAGTCGATGCAAGTGTTTTATTTACTTTTGAAGAAAATGGTGATCAATTTATTATGTATGAGATAGAAGAAATGGCTTATGGTGCTAAAGTTAAAGAAGACAATACATTAATACCAATTGAAGATGATGAATGAGATTTGGTTGAAAAAATATTTAATGAGTGGTTAGATGAAGAAGAGGGAGAATAGTATAATGTCTGACGCTTTAATTATTTCAATAGTTTTAGCATCATCTGCTGGGATTTTTATTTTGTGCGCTTTGATTTATTGAATATTCATATTCAAAAAAGTAAGAGCAAAAAGAAAAGAAATTTTAGATAATCAATTTAAGATTGAAAAAGAAATAGAAAATAATAAAGGTGAAATAGCAATGCGTTCAAGAGAAGATTTTGGTGAACCATTGGTAGATTTACAAAATGATTTAGGAAAAACAATAAGTCATGAAATAGTTGAGTTTTGTATTAATTCATGTATTAGAAATGAATTTAAAAACATATTATTGATTGGAAATGTTGAACCATATGAGGCAATAACAATTTCTAATAAATCTTCATGTGTGGTTAATGTAAGAAAGAATGAATTTGACAAAGAAAAATATGATGAAATTAAAAAAAGCAGATCAATAGTTAGACATAATATAAATATTTTAGAAGATATAAATGATGCTCAATTTGATTCGATTATGTGCTTGAATTCAACAAATAATTTTGATCAGTTATTTTTAAAAAACGAAAAATTCCTTAGAGAAAAAGGGATGTTTATTTTTGCAAATACTAAAGCAAATAAAAGTTCCCAAAAAGCATTAGTTCGAGAAGTTGAGTGATTAAAATATAGATATGATATTTTGAATTGATATACTGGTTTTGTGACAATAGTCAAAGATTTTAACTAATAACAAATGTTTGTTCTTTTCATTGTTCATATTTTTCCAAAGAACCATATTTTTTGATGTATATTTTATCCTCAATAAATCTTATTCCATAAGTTAAACCAATTATAATAAACAATGTTAAAACAAGCATTGAACGACTAATTATTTCTTGTGTGTAATTATTGACTTTATTTTCATTTAATATTACAACCATTATCAAATCAATGAAAGGAACAATAACTGTAATTATAGTTGAAACACCAATCATTATTGAACTAATTCAAGCTGTTGGCAAGAAATATTTTGTTTTTTTAGTTTGAACAAAATTATTTTTTCTATTTATAATTCCACCAAAAATCGCTGCAACTACAAGAGCAAAAATAAATACAGACATTCAATTAGCAACTAAGTCTGCAAATGAATATAAATTATCCATTTTATCTCCATACCCCACCCCATAGTTATCAATATATGCAAGAGCACCTATTATTGAAAAAATAATAACAAGTGGCAAAGTTGTAATTATTGAAAAAATAACACCAACTTTTGGTTTGTGTTCATTTAATTTATTTTTATATTTGTATGAAAAAGGCAATTCTCCTTCTTTCATTAATGTTTCTGTGTATCTTGGCATTCACATTGAAAATGCATTGATAATTCCTAAAATACCAATAGCTATAAGTATATTTATAATTCCATAGATAATTCTGCCTGTGTCTCCTCATTGATTAACCATGTATTTTCCCATATTTGAAAATGAACCATCATTGATTGACATAGTTATAGCTATCACTAAATATATGATTGTTGTAATAATAAGACCAATAAGAATAACAAGAGGAGTTTTTTTTGGTTCTTTTAATTCTGTTTGAATTCCTGCAACAACATAAAATCCATCATATGCAAAGAAAATTGCACTAATTGATAAAAACATTCCAATATGAGGAAAAATATTTGCAAATTTTCCACCACTACTCATGTAATCACCAACATCACCAATACTTGGCATTCCCGAATTATCAAAACCTATTTGAATTTTTCCTCCCGCATTCATACCAATTAGGATAATCCCAATTATTGCAACACCACCAAGTGGAATAAATTTTATATATGTAATAATTTTATTTTGGATATCACCTATTTTTGAGAACAATCCTGAAATTACAATAAAGTATAATGAAATTACAATTGATATAACTGTTCAAATAATTCAGTCATAATTTGTACCAAAAGAATAAGGAATTATTCCTCCAATTTCGCCAGTTGGACTAACACTAAACCCATTAACAAGCGCTCCAACACCATCTTGTAAAGACATAATTACATACAGAGGCATATAAAAAAGATTTAATGGTAGATATAAATAGAACATAAAATTTTTTGCTGCTTTAAATGTTTTTTTACTATTAAATGTTTTTGTTCATCCTAAAATTGATAAATCATCATTTCTGGCAGAAGCAATTTCTACAAGAGCAAGAGCCATACAAATTACAGAAGCGGCTGCTATTAATCATGAAACAATTGCTAAAACTAATGAATTTTGAACACTACTTAGTACAGAACCAGATTTGAAAAATATTCCAGCACCTATTGAGGAACCCATAACAACTAAAATTGCAGAAAAAAAAGAAATTTTTCTCATAGTTGTTTGATTTGCAATTAATTGTTCATTTTTTTGTGTCATGACTTTTATTATATTAGAGTTATTAGAGTATTGATAAAATTAAAATTAAAAATTTAATTTTGTAAAAATTATTTTAAAATTTTATTGTAATGAAGTATGAGGACTAACAGAAAAAAAATTCTTAAAATAGGAATTCCAATTTTGGGTGTAGTTATTTCAACAACATTAATTGTGTGTGTTAGTGGTATACTAGTTAAAATTCCAACTATAAGTGTTGGTGGTTCGACTGCTGTTTTACCACTTATGTCTTCATTTTCAAATCATTATAAAGGAGTTGATATTGTTACTTCAGCAGGAGGATCATCTGTTGGTATAAATTCTATTATTGATGGAACAAAAGTTATTGGTATGGCTTCAAAAAATCCCGAAATGGTTAAAACACCAGAAGGTAAAAAATATGAACAATGAAAAAATAAGAATGTAAAAACTTTAACCATTGCTTGAGATGGAATTGGATTAGTTTATAAACCTTCATCACTACAAGAAAAAGATTTAGACTTAAATGAAGATGTCTTGGCAAAAATATATGTTGCATTTAGTGGACTTAAAAAAATAACATTTGGAGACTTATTTGGTAATGATGATAAAACAGTAATTACTCCTTATGCAAGGAATGGGGGTTCATCTATTTCTGGTACAGCTGATGCCTTTTATAAAGATTCAAAATTAGATTATAGAAATTCATCATTTTGAAAAGAATTAGAAAGATCAGAAAAAGATTTTGTTGTAAGTGCCTTAACTAATGGTTCATATGGAACAAATGTTGTACAGACTGCAGAGGCAAATTCTCAAGCTTGAAATAGAGTCAAAGACGGTCCTAAAGGTTCTATGATTTATTTATCATCAGGTTTTATTATAAATAATATGAAAGCAATTGAAGATGCAGGTTTTAAAGTAGCACTATATAATGGTAATAATTTGACAATAGAAAATATAACAAATGGTTATGAATGATATCGCCCATTTAACTTGATGTATTCAATTAATCAAATAAAAAATAACAACAATATAATAGATATGCTTAAATGAATTTTGTTTGATAAAAAAGCAAAAAAAATAATTTCAGAAGAAGGATATGTTCCACTTAATAATAAACAAATAAAATCAATGGGATGGGATGAAACAGAAGAAAATAAAATAGAATTTTTAGTTGATGTAAAAAAAGCAGACTATGAACTAGGATTTTGTGGAGCGGGTGAAGTAAATAATTAATTATGGAAGCAAAAAATGCAAATAATCAAAAAAAATATAATGACATAGCAAAGTGAACTTCATTAGGATTTTCATTTTTTGTAATCACATTATTTTTAGTGTTGGTTATTTTTATTTTTGTATTTGCAATCAAAGGTTTTATTAATTTTGGTTTTGTAAATATTTTATTTAGTGGCAAATTTAACCCTAGTTCAAATCAATATTCATTTTGAGTTCCTTTTTGCATAACAATAATTACATCAGCTATTGCATTATGTATAGCTGCGCCTGTTGGAATAAAGGTTGCTTTATTTGCAAAATATAGACTACCAAAAAAATATAGAAGATCAGTTTTAATAATTTTTCAAGTTTTAAGTGGAATACCATCTGTAATATTTGGATTGTTTGCAGAGCAATCATTAGGAAAAATTTGACAAACATTATTTGGAATTAATCCAAATTCAATTTTTAATGGTTCAATTATGTTATGCTTTATGGTAATTCCAACAATTGTTACTCTAACACTTGATTCATTAAATAACATTGATGATGCATTAATTAATAATCCTTTAGCTTTAGGAAATACAAAAACTCGAGCAATCTATAAAGTTGCAAAAAAAGCAGCAAGACCAGGAATTATAGTAGCAATTATTCTAGCAATTTCAAGAGCTATCGGAGAATCAATGGCGGTTTCTATGATTCTACAATCTCAACCATCAACACATATTTTTTCATCTGGTATTGGATCGTTTTTAAATTCTGGCTCACAAACATTAGGTGCTTTTATTTCAACCTCAATGTTTTCAGATAGTGATGCTGAAAAAATTAGGCCATTACTTTATTCTTTTGGATTTATTATGTTGTTAATTTCAATGTTATTAAATATGTTTATCCTTGTTTTTTCTAAAAAAAGAAGTAAAAAACATAATTCGAAATTTATAAGATTTGAGCAAAATCTGTATGAATATGTTTCTTGAATTCCAAGACAAATAAAAATATTTTTTGAAGCAATTAGTTTTAAGTCAAAATTTCAAATAAATTCTAATAACTTAGATAATGTTCATAATTATGTAAAAGACAGAAGTGCAAATTATAAATTTAAAAATATATATCCAGCATGAAAAATATTTTGAGAAATATTATTTACAATGATTTGTTTTGCATTTGTGTTATGAATTGTCGGTGATATTATTTTTAATGGAATTATTGGTATCAACGAAGAACCAAAATTATTTTTTGTTTATTCAAAAAATTCAACTTCACAATCATTGATTAATACACTATTGATAATACTTGTTTGTTTAGTGATTGGATTTCCTGTATCTTTATTCGTAGCAATTTATCTTAATGAATATTCGACACAAGGAAGAATTAAAAAAATAATTGTCTTTTTCTTAGATTCATTAGGAGCAACTCCATCAATTATATTTGGTATGTTTGGTTTATTATTGTTTATTCAAACATTTGGGTGATCTTCTAATGGCGTATATGGTAATTCACTAATTGCAGGTGCATTAACTTTAATCATTGTTATTATTCCGTCATTTTCAAGGTTATTGGAACAATCATTAAAAAATGTACCAAATGAAATTAGAACAAATTCATTAGCTCTTGGTAATACAAAATTTCAAACTATTTGAAAATTAGTTTTACCAATGGCAATGATTTCCATTACAACTTCAATTATTTCAACAATTGGAAGAATTTTTTCAGAAACTGCACCATTGTATTTAACTGCAGGACTTTCTTCATCAAAATATTCAATGTTGAATAGACCAGGAACAACATTAACTACACAAATTTATGCTCAAATTTTTTCAGCTAGTCAAAATGCTATTGATATACAATATCAAGCAGCATTCACAACAATAATTATTGTTTTAATGTTAATTTTAATAGGTTACATTTTAATTCCTAATAGAAAAAGAATAAGAGAATGATTCATAAATATTAAAAACAATTTAAACCCAAAAGAGATAAAAGAGATATAGTTTTCCTTTTTATTTTCCTTTTTATTGTATAAAATGAGGAAAATTATGATATAATTCATGCATTATGATGTTAGATGTGAAAGATCAAATTTGAGAAAAACAAATAGGTAAAGGTAGAATTGTTGGGGAGGATTTTTCAGGTAGAGAGATTCATTATGATGCTTATCATAACTATTCATCTCCGTTTGGATGAACTTTATTATCATTTGGTGGTGATGAATATTTAATAACTCATATAAAAACAGAAGAAGAGTTTCCAAAAACATTTACAGGTTCAGAGGATGAAGAGTTTGAAGTTAATGGAAAAACATTTAATATAAGAAAAAACATTTCAGGTGAGTGAGATATTAATTTGGTTGAATATGATGAAGAATATATTCCAGCAAATCAAGTTTCTTATAACCCAGAACCAGTTACAAATTTAAATAATTCAATGTACAACAATCAACAACAAATAGTACCCCCAGTTGATGCAACTCAATCATTTTCATTTAATAATTACAGTTCATCATCAACTCCAATTGTTGAAAATCCTGTTACAAGTGCAACAATCAAAAACCAACAAAAACAAATTGAAGAATTACAAAAACAAATTGCTTATGAACAAACACAACAATATGAAATTCAACAAAATAATAAAAAATTAAATGATTTAAAAAATGAATTAGCAAGAACTCAATCAATTAATATTTCTTCGGTTAATAATGTACCTTTTAGTTTTGGAAGAACTCAATCAATTCCAGTACCCCCAGTGGTAAATCAATTTAATACTGGTTTTGTTCCTTTCTCACCATCATTACAACAACCAACAACTATTGACCCAGTAAATCAATTCCATACTCAATCAATAAATGCAATAAATAATGTTCCAAATAATAATGTTCAATCAGTTGCACCATCTATTAATAAAAATTTAATTAGTAATTTAACAAAAAAACTTGATGAACAAACAATGCAAATTAAATCTTTAAGAATTGAACAAAAAAATAATGCAAGAAAATTAGATGATATTGAGAAAAAGAAAGCAAATAAACTAAAACAACAAAAAAATATGCAAAATCAAGAGGGAATGATTGAAGATAGTCAAAATAATTTAAAAACATCATTGTTAAATGAGGAAAAATTAATAAAAGCTCTTGAAGAAGAAAGACAAAAAGATGCTAAATTAGCAGAAGAAAAAGTTAAAAAAGCTATTGCAGATGAAAATTTAAAAAGAGCACAAGGTGTTTGAGAAGCATCGTTTGGTTCAAATAGTTTAGCTACTGATTTTGCTGGTAGAGTGATAATCAAAGAAAAATTTGAAGAGGATGTAGAAGGTGGTTGAAATCTAGATTTTTATAATAAGCAAAAATCATCTGATCAATATCCCGCTTCTGTTCAAACAATTAAAGAACGTAATGGACAATTAAATTTCTCAATTAATGGAAAAGGTTATATTGTTAATAATGTTGATGGTGTGTGAAAGATAGAAACAATTGAAAAGGGACAAAATGTTCAGTATTCTTCAAAAAATATGACTTCAATTGCTTCAAATTATGCACCTGATGACAACAAAGAATTTAATGGTAATTATGAATCATATTCATCATTATTAATTAATTTAAATCACTTCCCACTAATTCATTTAGAAAAATTTGAAGACTTTTTAAAACAAACATTACAACCTTTATCATTCTTCAAAGAGTTATTCATTTACTCAAATGAAAGACTATATAGAAAAGATGAGTCAAATATTTCAGCTTATGCAAGAGTATTTTTCAAAACAGGATCAACAAAAGAAGATATTGAAATCTTATTAGCATCATTATCATTGAAAAAAGCTATGATGAAATTTACATCAAACTTTAAACAAACAAATTTAAGAGATCAAATCTCATTCTCGATGGTATTGATGTCACATCAAAGAACTTTAAAATTTGTTCATGCACAAACAAATTTTGAGTTATTAAGAAAACATCCAATTCCTTTAAAAGTACCATTAGAAAGATTGATTCTTGACAAGGAATACAATTCAATTTTAAAATTCCATGAAAACAATTTATGAAAACAATTAAAACCATTTGCTTTAGATTGAAATGGAAATACATACTATGTATGTGATATTGATGTAGAACACATGGATTTATCAGTGTTAAACAAAAATAACAATTAGTTTTTAATTCTTGATAGTAAAAATATTGAGGCAGTTTCAGCTCTCAATATTTTTTTTCCTAGTGAAATAACTTTTATATTATTATCTTTTGCTAATTTTATTTCAGTTTCATCAAAACCACCTTCAGGGCCAACAAAAAAAGAAACATTAGTTTCAAATAAATAATTGATAGAATCGTTAGAATTCTCTTTTTCATGTGCAATGAATTTATTGTTACATTTAAATTTAACAGCATCCTTAAATTCAATAGGTTCATTTATTTCAACAAGAATATTTCTAAATGACTGTTCACAGGCGTTTTTGCTAATTTCTTTTAGTCGAGAAATTTTTGTTTTTATTTGATCCGCATATTTTTTATTTGTGTTTTTTGTAATCATTGGAAAAATTTTTTTAACACCTAATTCGGTTGCTTTTTGAACTAGTCATTCAAATTTTTTAATATTTATTATTGCTGCAAACAAGACAATTTCACCATCAAATTCATTGTTGATATCTGTTTCTTTTTCAATGACTGCAAAATTATTATCTAAATGACAAATGTAATATTTATTTTCAAAGTTACAATAAAATTTTTCATCTTTTTTAAGCCTAATTATTTTTAAATGATTTAGAACTTCCTTAGATAATTTAAATTTATTCCCAATTTTCTCATCTACAAAAAAACGATACATTTATTTATTATAATCTTTTGTTATAATTTTAAAAATATTATGAAAAGAAAAAAATCATCAAATATAGAGAATATAGATAGATTTCATGTTGCAATAATTGGTGGCGGACAGACAGGTCTAATTTTAGCTAAGCAATTAATTAAAAAAGAAATAAAAACATTAGTTATTGATAAAAAAGATTTAGGGATAAAAACCTCTCTTGATTTAAGGAATTTTACAAAAATAATAAAAAGAACCATTGAGAAGAATCAAGATCCAAAATCAATTATTTCATCATTTCCACAAAGATTAGACCATATTAATCGTGAGCAAAATAAAGATTTAATTGCTCCCTTAATTTCTAACTCATTTTTTAAATTTGTTAAAGGTAATGTAGAACATATTGATGAATATGAAATAACGGTTGATGGTAAAAAATATGCATTTAGAAAATTGGTTTTTGCAACAGGATCATATTATGCTGAACCAAAAGATTTTCCAAACCTTCAAAGAGATATGTATTTTAATTTAGATGAAGTTTCAAAAATAAATCGTTTTTACAAAAATGTGGCAATTTACGGAACAAATGTTCAAGCTTTAGAATTAGCTTATGCCTTTGCACTTCTAGGATCAACAGTACATATTTTTGATGAAAATGTTAATCCATTCAATAACTTTGATGATGATTTTGAATCTATTTTAAAATCAAATTTTATGACAGAAAATATTAAATGATGTTTAGAGTCAAAAGTAACTAATCATATTAAAGCATCAGATGATACAACAAGAATAATTTATACAACCCAAGGACAAAATCGTTATATTGAAGTTGACAAAATATTTGTTACAAATAATAAAGTTAGTGAAACAAGAAATTTAAATACAAAATATGAACTTGTGTTAAATAAAAAAGGATCAATTGTTATTGATAATACATTTAGAGTAAAAAATAATCAAACTTATTATGCAATTGGTGATGTTAATGGTATTAAGCCAATGACTTCATATGCTAATACACAGGCAATAACATTGTCAAGAATAATAACTGGACAAAAATCTGTAAAGTTTAATTTATATAATACTGGTTTTACAATTGATATAGAACCCCAAATATGTTTTTATGGAATGAGCAAGTCAGATTTGGATTTTCATGGTATTAAATTTAATGAATTTATTTATGATTTTGACTATGAATTAAACTCAAAATTGTTCTCACATAAATCAAAATTAAAGGTTTATACAAATGAAAAACATGAGATTTTAGGTGTATTTTTATATGGACATAAGGTAAAAGAATTATTATCAATATTTATACTTGCAGCAAATAATAAGGTAAAATTTCATAAGCTTGCTAATTTAGGCTTTCCATTTTATTCAAAGTCAGAGTTCATCCGTGATGCGGCAATCGACTATGAACTCGAGTTTGTAGGATTGTCTAAAAAACTCGATAGAGTTAGAGGCAAAAATAAAGAAAGGAGATAAAAATGGGTTGATTCAAAAATTGAAGAGAAAGTAAGAAAAAGAAAAAAGAAACACAAGACATAAAACTCCCACAAAGTTCTTATGAAATATATAACCAAAGCGAAACATTAGAACTTAAAGCGGATGTTAAAGAAGATTTAAGTAGTCTTGATGAAAGAAAAGTTGATGTTTCAATTACTAATACAAATCTTGATGTTAAAAAATTAAAAAAACAAGATAAAACAAAAACAGTAACAACTTCAACAAAAACAAGAACAACACAAGTTAAAACAAAGGAGAGAAAAATGGCTAACGAAAAAGGAAGAAATATTTACTACGTATCAGCAAGAAAAGATAAAGATGGAAAAAAAGTTGGATGAGAAGTTAAAAAAGAAAATGCAGAAAAAATAACAAAACTTTGCGAAACAAAAGAACAAGCAATTGAATTTGTTAGAGAAAAAGCTGGTAACCAAGGTTCAACTTGCATCATTAGAAGATTAGATGGTTCAATTGAAAAAACAATGAAATTTGTTGATGAAAAATAGTTAACTATTTTAATGTATGTTTACATATTCTATTCATAGAGAAAACAAAACCTATTTATTATCAATCCTAAAGGAAAATAGAATTTTTATACTATTCTCTTTTCTTTCGTGTTTAATGCCTATAACTTTTTGTCTATTGGCATCATTAGTAAAACCTGATGGCTCTCAGGTTGTTATGGCACTAGGGCATGTGATGCCTTTTTTGCTTGCTTTTATGCAAATTTCATTTACTATATCTATGATTATTTTTGCAAAACTTCGAGATTTAAAAAATCTAAGGCAAGAAGATGAAAGGTATGTTTTAATATCATCAACCATATGAATGTCATTATTCATAGGTTTTATAATGACTATATTTTATGTAGTTTCAACATTTTGCTACATGTATTTTTCAAATAATAGACCAAATACTCAAGGAATGTTATGATATGGATTAGATTTTACTTGAGTAACAATTCCCTTTGTATTTTTATTTCCTTTATATATATGTTCAATTTTTTATATTAGAAAAAATGAAACAAAATCATCATTATTGTTATTGTTTGTGTTTTTTGTAATTTCTACTTTGCTATCATTTTTATTTGGTAATGTTTTAGGATTGAAAAGTTATGGTTTTGGAATTGGCTTAACTGTTGGACTAATAGTATCTTTTATTATTAATTGTGCCTATATTCATGCATTTAATCCTATTACAATTTATAGTCCTTTTTCTGTTAGTGAATTTAATATTGCAATCTCAAGAATAATATTAAAAGAATCAATGACTTCAATATCTATGTCTTTATTTAAAGGAATTGCTATTATTTGTTTATCATTTACAATTCCAAATACAATAAGTGGTTTTGTTCCACTTTCTTATCAAATGTCAAGAGTAATTTGGTTCAATATGATGTATTTCATTCCATTTTTAGGAATAGGAATTGGTGAAGGAATAAGATATCATTATTTATCAAAACATAGTCCACACAATAATCATAATTGCTATTTAAATCATAGATGAAGAAATGATTTAAAAATAATTTTTGCTGCAGCAATAATCACTTTGCTAATATCAACTGGTTGCATTTTTATGGTTAAACCATTAAACTATCTTTATACACAAAATGATTACAACACATTTAAAAATGGTTCAATGCCAATGATTGAAGGATGAGGAGTTCCAACACTTCCACCAACAGAATTTATTGATTTTCAACATTTGAAAGAATTAGAATTTACACCATTACCAGAATTCAAACCAACCAATACAGGTAATAAATTGCAAGATGCATTAAATAAAGTTCATAATTTATCCGCTTTTAGAAATTGAGTAGATTTACAAATTCAAAATAATAAAGAAGCATTAAATCAGATTGGTACAGATCTAAATTCATTAAATAAATGATATGAATGGTTAAATCAAGAAAATAATGGTGTGATACTTCTTGATTTTATCCAAGAAAAACATGGAATCAATTTTAAGGATGAAATAAATAGCATCATTGCTGGTAATCAAATTAGTGAAGGTATGATTGGAGCAGTAAAAGGATGTTTATCTTACTTTGTTTATTTATGATTGTATTCATCAACAAATAGTATTGTTACTGATTCATTTTTATTACTAAGACCTATTATTGATTACAACAATGTTATAACTTCTTCGCCAAATATTTTGATTGCACTTGTTAACAATCCGTTTTCAGATATATTAACATCATTATTTTTAACAATTAATACTTTTGAAGCAAAAGCAATGATATATGTTGCTATATGAGGTTTTTTTAACTCTATTTGAGCAATATTAATTCAAGTAAATCAAAGAAATTTAAAAGAAGGTATGCCATATTGATTATTAACAGTAATATATGCTGTATGTATTGGAGGACTTGTAACATTTGGTACATTATTTGCTGTAACATTTAAAGATGTATTAGGAACAAATAATCCATTTAATTATTTAGATGCTTGAACATTCCCACTTGTAATTATTTCGTTTGCTGTTATTACAGTTTTATCAATAAAATGTTTTGTATCATATAAGAAATTAAAAAATGAAAATGAAAAATTCAAAAGTGGAGCTAATTAGTAATGTGAAAATTTATTAAATCAGCATCTGATAAAACAAATTGATATAAACACAATCAAAAAGAGATTTGTTTTATTGGTCGTTCAAATGTTGGTAAATCATCATTAATTAATGCTTTAGCAAATAGTAGCAAATTAGCTAAAACTTCAAAAACTCCAGGAAGAACTCAATTAATAAATTATTTTGAAACAGAAGATAAAACAATTATTGTTGATTTACCAGGTTATGGTTTTGCAAACATATCTTTATCAATTCAAGAGAAAATGTTTGAAATGGTAGATCAATATTTTAATGAAGCTAAACCTGAAGTTGTTTGTGTTCTTATTGATTCAAGGAGAGGTATAACTGAAAAAGATGATGAAATAATAAATCATTTACTCTCATTAAGTCACAATGTAGTTTTGATATTAACAAAAATTGATAAAGCAAAACAAAGTGAATTAGCTCAAGCACTAAAACATCCATTTTTTAAAGAATTAAAATACTTTCAGTCATCTACAAATAATTCTAAATTGATAAATCAAATAAGAAGTTTTATAAAAAGTGTATAAAAAACTTTGACTTTGTCAAAGTAGTTTCGGTCATTTTCATGAAATGGTGGCTCCGGCAGGAATCGAACCAGCGACACACAGAGCTTCAATCTGTTGCTCTACCGACTGAGCTACAGAGCCATGGCGGTCCAGACGGGGATCGAACCCGCGATCTCCTCCGTGACAGGGAGGCGTATTAAACCACTTTACCACTGGACCTTAATAGTTTTAATCAAGGAATTTTATTGCTGTACCAATAACACATGTTGATCCATTAGATGTTGTGAAGACTCTTATACCAATAAGCCCATCAGCACCCATACTTCTAGCTTCTTCAATACATTTTTCTAATGCTTTATTGAATTCTGTCTTACTTAAAAATGAAACAATTCTATTTCCAGAAGTAATACCTAATACTTTGTATTTTCTATCAGGTAAGAAATCCACTGTTGCTACAAACATTTTTCTCCTTTTTTGCTCATTTAAGGATTCGAACCCTATCTTCTAATTCAATTAATGAATAAGATGTAATACCAATTATACTATTATGAGCATATGGTTGCGGAGACAGGACTTGAACCTGTGACCTTCGGATTATGAGCCCGACGAGCTACCAACTGCTCTACTCCGCGATGTAAAGGCTTGCGCCTTGATTGGTAAGAACTTTTAATTCTTAAATGGCGGGCAAAGAGGGATTTGAACCCCCGCGGGCCGTGAAGCCCCTGCTAGTTTTCAAGACTAGTCCCTTCAGCCAGACTTGGGTATTTGCCCATATGGTGGTCCCACCAGGACTTGAACCTGGAACCTACCGGTTATGAGCCGGGTGCTCTAACCAATTGAGCTATAGGACCACAACTTTTTAGTTAGATGAATAAGACTCATATGGTAGCACCGAAGAGAGTCGAACTCTTGACCTTTCGGGTATGAACCGAACGCTCTAACCAACTGAGCTACAGTGCCATGGTGGAGAGGAAGGGAGTCGAACCCTCTACCTCCTGCGTGCAAGGCAGGCGCTCTAGCCAAGTGAGCTACCCCCCCAAATAAAATGGTGAAGAAGACAGGATTTGAACCTGCGACCGCTTGGTCCCAAACCAAGTGCTCTACCAAGCTGAGCTACTTCTCCATGAAATAAATGAAGTCCATTCTTTATATGCTTTTTAATTATATTAAAATTTTGTTTATTTTTTTATTTTTCATTTAGCTATTTTTTATGGTTTTTATAATAAAATAACAATATGAATTATAAAGCTTTTTATAGAACTTATAGACCTTCTAATTTTAGTGAAGTTGTTGGACAAGATCACATTGTTAGAACGTTGGTGAATTTAATAAGAATGAATAAAATATCGCATGGATATTTATTTTGTGGACCAAGAGGAACAGGTAAAACATCAATAGCAAAAATATTCGCAAGTGCAATTAATTGTATTCATTCTGAATTTCCAGAACAAATTTGTCAAAGATGTGCTGAAAATGTAAATACAACACTAGATATTATTGAAATTGATGCGGCATCAAATAATAGTGTTAATGATATAAGAACAATAAGAGAGCAAGTTGAATTTGCACCAACTAATAGTCCTTATAAGATTTACATAATAGATGAGGTTCATATGTTATCAAAAGGAGCGTTTAATGCTCTTCTTATGACTCTTGAAGAACCGCCAGCACATGCTATTTTTATTTTAGCAACAACAAATCCAGACAAAATTCCTGACACAATTCTTTCAAGAGTTCAAAGATATAATTTTAAAAGGATTTCAAAATCTATTTTAGAGTCACAACTTAGATTTGTTTTCAATAAAGAAAATATTAATTATGATGAAGAATCTATTGATATGATTGCAACATTAGCAAATGGTTCGTTACGTGATGCTTTATCGATTGCTGATCAAATTAATGCTTATTCAAATTCAAATATAAAGTTAGAAGCTTTAATTGAAATTTTTGGTTTATCAACAGTTGAGGCACAAGTTCATTTTTTAAATCTACTTGCTAATAAATCAGTATCGGAATCACTACAATATTTTGATAATCTTGTTAATAATGGTGTAGATATTTCAAGATTTATTATTTCATTAATAAATTTATTAAAAGATTATTTAGTATACGAAAGTACAAAAAATTCTTCTCTTGTTTCTTCGGATATTCAGATGCTAGAAATGATTATTATTAAAAATGAATTTGTTTATAAAATTCTTGACATTTTAACTCCATTACTAAATGATATTAAATATTCAGATATTCCCCAACAACTAGTGCAACTTGCAATTATTAAAATATGTTCTTTTGAAGATTCGATGATTGACATTCAAAAAAAAGATGTAACATCTGAATTACTAAAAACAGCAACAATGAAAATTGATACATCAAAAAATAAAACAAAAGAAAATTCATTTAGTAATACAAACACAATGAATAGTATAAATATTCCTAATTATCAAGCAAAAACACAAACAATAGAAAAAACATTGCCAACAACAATTGAGCAATCATTTTCAAATACTAAAAAAATTCATGTTACACAAACAAATGATTTTAATGAAGAATATAGAGATATCACCGATGAATATTTTGCTACTGAAATGTTAAACACTCCAAATGAAAATGAAATTACACAAAATGAAGTATCAACACAAAGTCAAACAATTACAATTTCAAATAATGAAATTGTTAGACAGGAAAAAACAGAAACAAAAACACTTTTAAGTGATTATTCAAATAAAGATATTGAAAAAAGTTTTGAAGATTTAATGGATGATTTTTCACTTGAAGATGAAGTTAATAAATTAAAATCACAATCTCAATTTGAAAATCAAAATATAGACATAAATAGTAAAGAAAATCAAGAAACAATAAATGAATTAAATAAAACAATTGAAGAAAAATTAAACCAATTAAAAGAAAACACACTTCCTCTTGATTTCAATTCTTCATTAAATGAATCTTCATCAACTACACAAAAAATAATTGATGATACAACTGAATTATTAAATATTTCTCATGAGGCTGATGGATCTGAACAAGAGGTTAGTGAATCATTATTAAGAGATTATGATACAGCAAAACAAGTTTTTGATACAAATGAAATAAATGTTCAATCTAATCAACAACAAAAAATTAAGACTGCAGAATTTTCGAATCAAGATGATAGCGAATCATATTCTTTTAAATCAATAGTTACAAATGAAATGGAAAATGAATCTTCATCAGAAATTTTAAAAACAAATACAACCAATATTAATAATGTGGTTACAAAAGAATTTGAAGTTAATGATGTCAAACCACAAACATTAAATAAAACACAAACATTCCCAAATCAAGTTCAAATTGAGTTGACCCAACCCAAAATCATAAATTTATTCTTGTTGTCACAAAAACCAACATTTGAAATTTTTAAAAAGAAATTACAAATGTCAACATGTTCAGATAAGGAAGAACACGATTCATTCACAATATTATTAAAAGAAGCGGAATTTATATGTTCATCTAATGATTTTATTCTTGTGTCTTCTAAAGAAGATTGAGTTGTTGATGATATAAACAAAAAACTATTAGATCCAGAATTTAAATCATATATTTCAGAATTTTTCGGAAATAATACTCATTTTTTTGCAATAACTAAGAAAGATTACATTCTTTCGAAAGAACTTTATGTTGAGTTGAAAAAAAGCGAAAGAGTGCCCGAAGCTAAACCTTTAAATGAAATAACACACATTATCGATAATGATAAAATTAGACTAGATAATCAATTAAATGATGTAGAATCAAAATCAAAACAAATATTTGGAAATATTTTTTCAAGAAAAAAAGAATAGGAGAATGTTATGGATATAAATAAGTTAATGCAACAAGCAAATAAAATGAAAGCTGAAATGGAAAAGAAAGAAAAAGAGTTTGGAGAAAAAACTTTTCTTTATGAAAAACAAGGTGTTAAATTAGTTATGGATGGAAGATTACAAATTAAATCACTTCAAATTAATGAAGCATTAATTGATCCAGATGATGTGGAAACATTGCAAGATATGATAACAATTACTATTAATGAAGCAACAGAGGACATTCAAAATAAAAAAAGACAAATAGGTGATTCAATTACTAAAGGTATGTTCTAATGCTTCCAAAAGAATTTAACAATCTTGTTGATAGTTTAACTAAATTACCAGGAATATCAAGAAAACAAGCTACTAAGATTGTTAATTATTTATTGATAAACAAAAAAGAAAACCTTGAGAATGCATTAAAAGATTTTTTAAGCAATATTAACAAAATAAAGAATTGTTCAATTTGCGGGTATTATTCAATTGATAATAAATGTGAAATCTGCAATTCAAACCACAGAGAAAATAAATTGTTAATTATTGAAAATTGTGAACAAATTGAAAAATATGAAAATTGGAAATTATGGAATGGAAAGTACTTTAAAGTACCACAATTATTTAATAAAAAATTTGAGAAAATAGAATCAAATTTTAATTTTGATTTTTTAAATAGTTACATCACAAGTTTTGATGAAATTGTTATTGCATTAAGCCCAACACCAGAAGGTGTTTTAAGTGCTAATTATATTTTTGATATAATCAAAAACAAAAATCAAAAAATAAAAATATCTAAGTTAGCAATTGGAGTACCAATGGGTGCAACCATTGATTATATGGATCAGTTAACATTATCTTACGCAATAAAAAATAGAAAGGATATTGACTAATGTTTATAACATTTGAAGGTATAGATGGAAGTGGCAAATCAACTTGTCTTGAAAAATTAAAAAAATATATCGAAGATAATTTAGATATTAATAATTTTGTTTTCACAAGAGAACCTGGTGGTTCTAATCTGAAAGAATGTGAACAAATTAGAAATATCATTTTGGATAAGGATAATATTATTGATGATACAACTGAAATGCTATTATATCTTGCTTCAAGAAAACTTCATGTTGAAAGATTAATTATTCCATCAATCAATCAAAATAAAATTGTTTTATGTGATAGATTTTATGATTCATCAATAGCATATCAAGGTAATGGTAGAAATCTAGGAATGGATAAAGTTGAAAAATTAAATTTAGAAATTTTAAATAATATAGAACCAAATTTTACTTTTTATTTTAAATTAGATTATGAAACTGCAATTGAAAGAATGAAAAAAGGAAATAGAGTTTTTGATCGCTTGGAAAAAGAAAAATCTGATTTTTTTAAAAGAACAATAGAAGGTTATGAAATTCTTGCTAAAAAATATAGTAATCGTTTTATTGAAATTGATGCAACTAAAACAATTGATGAAGTATTTAATCAAGTATTGAGTGAGTTTAAGAAGATAATATATGGAATCTAGAGTTATGAAAAAAGTTTATTTTTGTATTTTCGATGGTGATGATCCTAATAATTTTTTAACTGGTTGAAATAGTAATTCTTTTATAAAATTGAAAATAATAAAGTGTATTTTTGTAGTAAATTTGGTAAAAAAATTGAAGTAAATTTTTACTATATAGTACCTAAGTTGAATGAAGAATTTATAAATCAAGTTTCAAAGTTTATAAATCCAGCAATTCAAGATGCTGGAAAAATTTCAGATGAACCCATTTTGTATGATGAATTGATTATAGATAAAATTAAAGCGATTATTACTTCAAAAGTTAATAAATATTATTATGAAAATTTAAATCATAAGATTTCTATCTTTGATTTCATTACCGATATATTTATTTCTTGTTTGATGAATCATGTATTTCAAAATGGAAATAAAAGATTTTCTCTTTGTTTTTTAATTTTAGAAAGTTTTGGTTATTATTTCAAATGAAGTAAGGGTTTATGGAAAAATTACAAGGTACACGAACTACAAATAGTTGAGTTTGTTGAAAAAATGAAAAATAACCAAATTGAAAAACATTTTGATGAAATTAAATTATGAATTAAATATAATATTGTTATATCAATACCGAGAATGTAAAGGAGTGCAAAATGAAAAAAGCGAATAAAATTCCAAAAATAGAACAAGCTTTTGATGTGGAGTACAAATTTACAACACAAGAAATCAATGAAATTTCAAGAAGATGTTTTTATGATAATAAAGATTATAAAAAAATAAAGAAAACTTTTAAAGCTCTTGCAAAAATGTAGTTTTTATTACATTTAAATTATTGAGTTAATAGTAAAATAAGTAGAGAATATATGGACTATAAAAAATTAATTGAATCAATTAAAACATTTGAAGATTATAAATTAATAAAAAGCAAAATACTTTCAAAAGAAGGTCCAGTTTTTGAGTTACAAAATAAAATCAAAAATGCTGAAGGTAAGGACAAAGCTGAATTTGGTAAAAAGCTTTCTCAATTGAAAAATGAAATTGATTCATTATTAGATAAAAAACTCGAAGAAGTAAAACAAAATGAATTGAAATTAAAGATAGAAAATGATAAAAATGATATCTATACTCATACAGAAGGATTTGTTAATTATCATCCATTATTTTTAGTTTCTCAAAGAATAAGAGAATGATTTTTACAAAATGGTTATTTTGAAGAAAAAGCACTTGAATTAGAAAGTGATTATTATAATTTCGAACAATTAAATATTCCTAAAAATCACCCAGCAAGAGATATGCAAGATACTTTATATTTAAATGATAACATTCTTTTAAGAACCCATAATACAGGTGTAACTGCAAGAATGTTGGAAAAATATCAAAATTGTGAATTTTCATATTTCACAATTGGTAAGGTTTATCGTAATGATGATGATGATCAAACACACTCTCACCAATTTACACAAGTTGATTTTTTATCAGTTGGTAAACACAATATTCAATCATTATTATGAACTTTAAAATCATTACTTTCATATGTTTTTGAAGAAGATGTAAAAATAAGAACAAGACCATCATTTTTCCCATTCACAAAACCGTCAATGGAAGTTGATATGTTTTATAAAGGTAGATGAGTTGAAATATTAGGTTCTGGAATGATTAATGAGGATGTTTTAAAATTGGCAGGTTATAAAGAACCATCTAAATTTAGAGGAATAGCTGGTGGAATAGGTATTGAGCGTGTTGCAATGATTAAATATGGAATTAAAGATATTAGAGAATTCTTTAAAAATGATTTGAGAATGTTAAAACAATTTAGATAGATATGAAAATAATTAGAAAAAGAATAGGCTTAGTAATAGCAGATAAAAATGAGATTCATGGATATGATGGTTTTAAATTTATAAAGAATGTTAGTTCAAATCTATTTGTAAATTTATATCAATATAAAGACTTAGATATTTATGTTATTTATTCAAGAATAGGTTTAGTAAACTCAGCTATTGCTACTCAATTTCTAATTGATCATTTTAATGTTGAACAAATTTGAAATTATGGCGCAGTAGGTTCAACAGGAAAACATAATTTATATGAGGTTGTAGTTCCAGATAGATTTTATTTTTATGATGTAATTACTCCTTGATATAAAAGAGGACAAACTCCTGGTGAGAAAGAATGTTATTTTAATGCATATAATAATTGTGATGATGCAAACATTGCTTCAGGAAATTCATTTATAGATAGTAGAAGTTATGTTAAAAAATTGAATAAAGAATTAGCCATTCATTTAATCGATATGGAATCATGTGCAATTGCTCAAACATGTGATAGAAATAATATCCCATTTTATTGTGTAAAAGGCGTTAGTGATGTTATTGCTAAATCAATAGTTGATAAAGATAAAATTAATGAGTCAATAAATAAAGCATCAAAATTAGCGTTTGAAAGAATGTTTGAGATGATTGATGAAGTTAATGGGTAAAAATGTGATACAATTTACTTATCTTGTAATTGCAGGATTTAGTTGAGGTTTTTAATATATGAATCAAGAAAATTTACAAATACAAAATTCAAATTTTTATAGTTCAAATATAATGACAGATGAAACACAGATCAAAAAAATTAGAGGCATAAGAACATGTTCAATAATTAATTTAGTTTTTTATGTGTTGACTATTATTTTGGTATCAATTTCATACTCAAATATCATAAGTTTATCAATGAGTTATAATCCTGAAGGTGAAAATGCTGATAGTGTTATTTATGACATAATTCCGTATTTAATTATGTTGCTTTGTTCTTTAGTTATTTCATTCGCTATGTTAATAATGAATATTGTAAATGCTGTAAAGATATTGCGTACTAGTTGAACAAATTCAAAAGTAAATGATATTAAGGTTTTATGAGGTATATTTACAATATTTATTTTAGGATCAATTTCTTCATTAGTATTTTCAATAGTTGCTCTGAAGGAAATTAGAAAAGAAAAACCAACAAGTATTTATAGTAATAATAATAGTAATCAACTTAATTTTTAGATTAAAAAAATTATTTGATGTTTTGAAGACGCTTGATAGAGGATTTTAAATATTTTTCAAAGTAATCTAATGTTTTAGGGTTATTGTTTATAGTGTCAATATCTAAGTAATTTTCTTTTAGTATTTTTCCATTTTTTAATATATTTCCATTCCTATCAAATTCAATTATATGATCATCTCACATTTTGTGATAACTTTGATCAATTCTTAAACAATTAAAAGGATTTATAACATCCTCAAATGATTTTTTTGTTCCTTGTTTAATTAATTCACTTTTTGAAATAATATGAGCATTTGTGACTTGAGACAAATTATTCTTTTGTATGGTGTGGTGTAGAGGGATTAACTTTTGTTTAATACAAGACAAGATGTTCGAAGTGTAAAATGAATGAAGTTTTTGTCCCAATTTTGTTTTATTGTTTGAATATTCTTCATATTTATCTAAAGTCCCATTTAAGAAACTTTCAATAAACATAATTTGATTATCTTTAAATTTGAAAACGTTATTTTTATATTCTATTTTTTGATAATTAACAATATCTTCTTCATCCAAAATATTGTCAGGAAGATTTTCACGATACTCAAAATCTTTGTTATATTTATAAAATAAAGCGCTAAAACCATTAATTAATTCATTTTTAATCATATCATCTAATTCAACAACTCTTAAATCATCTCAATCTTTTTTAAGCTTATTTGATTTTGAACATTTATAGTTATTGATAACATTTGCAAAATTACATCCAAAATAATTTGGATTTATGCAAACCATTTGAGTTGCAGTGTTCTTAGTTTCAGCACCAGTAAATCTTGATCCTGAAAAAAATGAAAACATAGTTCTATTTGTTGTTTTCAATTTCTTTATATATTCATTAACCTCAATAATTTGATTTTTTGATAATTCAATATATTGCATATCATTGATTGTGTTAGGATCAATATTTGAATATTTATCAAGAAAATTGTCTCTAAAGCTTCTAACAATATTGTCCTCATAATAACTTGTTGGTTTGATCATAGCTTTATCTGTTAATCTAAAATTTGTATTGATAATTTCAATATATTCATCAACATAATATTGATTAATTAAATCAAAAATATAAAAAGCAACACCTTTCATTCTGTGTCCTGCTTTATTCTTTATCAAACTTTTTGTCGCAAAAGGAATTCTAAGTTTTACATATCTTTCCATATTAAAACCTCAAACTTTCAAATATTTTTTCTAATACTTGAACAACGATAGAATTACCTGCAAGATAAATTATTTTTGTTTCAGTAAGTTTTGTTTTAATGATTTTTTTGTAATCTTCTTCTGTGAACCCCATATATTTAATAGCTTCTTTTCCACTTATTCTTCTTATTTTTTTTGTGTTATTATCCAATATTTTGATTCTACTATTAGCGCCAGAAGCTGTTAAAGTGGGGCCAGTATATTTAGGATTATAAATATAAGCTTCTGATGAAAAGTTTGTGTATCCTATTAACTTAGATTTACAAATATTTGATTTTGTTAATTTAAAAGATTCTCTACTATATTTTTCTAATTCAGGCATCAAACATTTTTTATTTACTTTTTTATCTAATATTGTTTTCATAGGCAATTTATCTTTTTGATAAATTGATTCTAAATCTTGAAATTCAAATTTAACTTTTTTCTTTCAATCTTTTCTAATAGATAAACCAAAAGCTCTTTCTCTATTTTGTGGTGAATTAAAATTGGAAGAATTTAAATAATACATTTTAGTTTCATAACCTAATTCATCTAATCTTTGTATTCAACTATTTAAAGCTTTAATATTTTTGTAATTACCAATTTGAGCAACATTTTCTAACAATAAATATTTAGGCATTTCAGATTGTTTTCAATTTTGATGCATTTCACTGAATATTCTTTCTACTTCCCATAATAAGCCACTTCTTGTATTAGATCCTTTATTCATTCCTTTTTGTTTTCCTTGATTTGATAAATCTTGACAAGGGAAGGAATATGTAAAAATGTCAATATTTTTAGATATTTGATTATATGTAGTTTTGGTAATATCAAAAGTGTTATTAAATTCTTTTTTTGATCTTAGGATGTAGTTAAAATATTTATCAATTGCTTTAATCTTAGTTGAATTAATAAGAGGTTTTTTAGAATCTAAACTAAGTGATAATGAATAAAGTCTCTCTCTCTCTCAATCCTATTGATTTGTTATTAGAATGAAGTTCAACATAAGCACAAATTGCAGGAATGAATCATTCTATTATTCCTACTACTTCTATATCTCAATCTTTTCTTTTGCTTATATTTTTCAAAGCTTTGTACTGAGAACCGATTCCAGCAAAAGCTTCAAATAATTTTATTTTTCTTGACATATTATGGTTAATATTTTAACGTGTAAAATAAATGGATTTGTTTATTTAATTAGTCCTTCAGTCTACTTAATTCATATTTAAGAAATCCTATTGCATAAATAGGTATTTTTTTAATCTTTGTTTTTTGATCAAAACTAAAGTTTGATGAACTTAAAATTATTCCATAATCTATATCATTTCAATTATCATTAATTAACTTATTTAAACTTATTGCTTTATTATTTCCAAATTTGACTTCAATAGGAACAATTTTTGTATTTGAGTTTTCAATACAAAAATCCACTTCAAATTGGTTTTTGTTTTTATCTCTAAACGAATAATAAGAAATAAATTTTGGATTAATATGATGTTGTAATTCTGATAAAACAAAGTTTTCTGCAATTGCTCCTTTTAATCTATTATTTGTTTGTAGATTATTTATGTTTAATTGAAAAATATGTGATAAGAATCCACAATCATTGTAATAGATTTTAAATTCAGATTCTAATCTATTGACAATGATTGGAGATGTAAATGAATTTAGATTATTAACTTTATAAATTATTTTTGTTGTTAACAATGAATAAATTGCTAAATCATAATCTCTATATCTTGCATTTTTATCTATTTTAGATAACATATATTTTTTGTTTTCTTTAGCTAAAAAAGTAGGGATATTGTTATATATATTTTGAGCTTTTAGTTTATATGGAGTATACTCAATATATTTAACAATATCTTGTAAATATGAATTTAGTATTTCATCTTTTATATTGTTAACTGTAAGTAAATTGTCTTTGTCTGTTATGTAATTTTGAACAGCTCTTGGCATACCGCCTATAATCATGAATTCATGCAATAAATTCATTAATTGTTTATGATATTGATCAGAAATAGGTAAATTATTTTCAATTGAATGTTTTATAATCTCAATTAATTCATATTTTTCATCAGCCATAAGAAATTCTTCAAAATTCATCGGGAACATCTCAAAGTATTGTATTTTACCCACAGGGAAAGAATCTTTATCATTAAGCATATTTCCTAGATAAGATCCCAAGCAAATTATTTTATATTTTAGATTTTGTTCAACAAAAAGTTTTAATGATGTTTTTATTCCAGAAATTTCTTGAATTTCATCAAATATTATTAATCAATCTTCTTGAATATCTAATTTTGAAGTATTTTTCAAAATATTAATAATTTCTTTTGGATTAGTTTTACCATTAAGTTCGTTAAAGTATCTATCTTTATTCATGAAATTAATATATATAAATTTATCCTTAAAATAATTATTAGCAAAATTTAAAACTGAATATGTTTTACCTATTTGACGAGCTCCAATTATAAATAATGGTAAACTGTTTTTATCATTAGATCAACCATATATTTTTCTTTCTATTAGTCTTTTCATAATATCTATATTATATACTATTTTGTGAATTTTTCACATTTTAGTAATACTATTTTGTGAATTTTTCACATTTTAGTAATATATTTGATTAAACATTT
>CASEIC010000047.1 GCA_949288045.1 uncultured Mycoplasma sp.
TTCAAGATTTAGACCAAAAGGAACTTTTGCAAAGGTATTTTTGAATGAATCAGATAACATTGTTTCTGAATCAAAGATTTTGATTACTTCTTTATAGGTGTAATTGTTACTTGCATTAAAGTAACTATCTTTTAAATTAAATTTAATATTTAAATCATTATTCTGTAGTGAAGGACTGTCGCTATTTGATTCTGGAATAGGTTCATTAAATATTTGAATTTCATCGCTTGTTTCAGTATTATTAACTGAATCGATTTTTCTAACATTTAATTTAAATCCATTAATTTTAATTCCTTCAATTGATATTTCAAATATTGAATCTAAATGATTAATAGGATCATCTAAATAGAAATTAGATGTATCTATTTTCAATTTAGGTATTAGATGAGTAGATTCATAACCTAAATCTGGAGCATTAGGATCTCTTGAAGTTACTAACACAACTTCATCAATACCTGTTGATGTATCTAGTAGTAGGTTTTTTTCTGATACCAAATTACCTTTATTATCTTCTCTTTCTTCTTCAAAATGAAACTTTCTATTATCAGAAATATATGAATCAATAGATATTTGATTTTGATTATCATATTTAAACATCTTAGATAAAAATGAGAATGTTATGTTTTGAGAAGGGATGGTGATGTTCAAGTTGTTTCTAGTAACCTCACTTCCATATGAATAAACTATTTTAGGTGTTATTAATAATCTATTAATTGAATTTACAGTATTTTGTACTTTTGATTTTTGGTGTTCGATATCAAAGACAAGGAAACAAAAACCATTTTTATAATCGTTGAACTTATAGAAATTATTATTATCAAGTAAATTTGAAACTAATTTTCTTTCTTTTGAAAATGTATTTTGAACATACATGTTGTTAAAGAATTTTTCTTCATTATCGTCTAAACTTCCTTTTTGGAATGAATCTTTTGAAATGTTATAATTAACAAATGTTTGAAGTGTTTCGTTATTAGTTATGTCAAACTCTTTAAACCCACTTACATCGAATTGAAGATTTTTTAAAAACACCTTATCTTCCATTCCAACTGGTTTTCAAGTATTTAAATCAATTTCAATAGTATGATTCATTATATTATTTGTTAATGAATCATTAGTTGCATCATATTCTTTAGCAAAAGGAAACAAAAAATTTTGCTTTTTTTGATTTGAATCTAATAAATTAAATTCTCCAGTTCCACATGAGTTATCAAATATAAATTCATTTGTTTTATATGATTCAAAAATAACCGATCTTTCGGGGTCATTAATTTTTGATTCTATTGAATTAATTGATTTTTGATTTTTATTTATAGTTACAAACGAAATTATACAAGTAGTAGAAATTATTACTGATAATGAAAGAAAAGAAAATAATAAAATTTTATGTCTTTTCATTTTTATTCAACTTTTGAAATTGTTACATTTCCACTTGCAAATTTGTAATCCAATTCACGTACATTACTTTTTAATGTACTATCTTTTAGTCCATTTACAACAAGATTATTATTTGCTAAATCAATTGGACTAAATTTAGATTTATCTATATTTTGTCAATCGCTTCTACCAAAAAATCTATAACAAAATTCTATCTCTTCGCCACGTATAAAAAAACCTAAACAACATCCTCTTCAATAATCATCAATGTCTTCATTAATAACATCAACAACAGCTATATTTTTATCTAATGGTAATGAAACGTAAGCATATCCAGGCCCATCACCAACATTTAAAACATCCTCGGTAATTGATTTAATTTCAAAATCTTTTAGTGTATATGATTGATTATTTTCTTTTTTTCAAAATTGATAAATAGTTTCTACTTGTTCATTAATTTTTTTATATCAATTTATTGGTTTCCCGTATTCATTTAATGTAGTATCAAATGGAGCTTCTAAATCAACATCACTTCACATTCTTGTTGTTGCAACAATCCCTGGCTCTAAAGTTATTTTAACTTGATATTTAACCGCTGATCCATCCTCATTAAATCATTTAATTTTGTTGTTTAGAATATCTTTTTTTGCTTGATCAAAATTTAATAATACATCAGTTTTTCTTGCATAAGAATCCAAATCCTCAAATCTATTACTATGTGATAAATATTTTTGTTCTACAGTTGGTTTATTATCTGTAGATCCACCACTTCCAGAACCATTATTATTTCCATTATCTGATGATGAATTATCATTATTTCCAGCACCACCTGAAGAACAAGAAATTACACTTGTTATAGGTAATGTTGCTAATGCTACAGAACCTATTGAAAGTCATATTTTTTTAATGTCATTTTTCTTTTTCATAAATCTCCTTTAATTATAATTCATTTTTTTTTTTTTTTTGTTTTTGTTTGATTGTTTTTTTCTAATAAAAATGTGTTTTTTTAGCTTAAATTATTAAAAGTAATATCAACACCGATATCACCGATTAAATTTAATTGAATAAATATCTTGATAAGAAGATTTGATTTCATTTCCTTCTTCATCATACTTAGTATCAAAAGTTAGAAAACCTGAAAGATATTTGACATCTTTTGAATTCATATCTTTGATGAATTCATCCGCATTTATATATTCTTTTAGTTTTTGACCTAAACCTTGATATTTAAGATCGATTGAAATTGGTTGTGATTTATTGTTTTGTTCTTTTCAATTTATATTTGAAATAGAAATAGTTTCTATATTTGAATTATTTGAAAATTTAAATCCATCATTTAAAGTTACTTTGATTGTGATGGAATTATTAAAACCAACTTTATCAAGAAATTCAATATCACGAATTAATAGATTAATATCATCAATTTGACTAAATGATAAATTAATCAATTCTTTCTTTGATTCTAATGAATTATTTTGATTCTTAAATTCTTCATAATTAGCAGCGAGTTTTGCTCTTTCAATAATCAAACCTTCATTTAATGAAAGATTAACACTTTCAGAATAAGTTTTAATTTTTAATGGCTCTGATTCAATTGTTACAACATTTGAT
>CASEIC010000048.1 GCA_949288045.1 uncultured Mycoplasma sp.
ATTGATTACATAAATGTAAGAAAAGATACAGCTCATATATATATATATATATATATAGTTGCATTTTTAAAAAAGTGATTTTTAAATTATAGAAAAAGAAATGTACTTTTTAGTGCATTTTTTTTAATACCTATTTTAAGAAAGGAAGGGATATGTATCAAGCAAGAGAGGGTGACGACTTGTCAACAGCAGTTGAACCATTATTACAACAATTTTATGCAATTGGCGGAATTGTTATTCCAATTGTAATTGGTGTGGCGGCAGTTTTAATTATTATTAAACTAATTTTATTAGGAATGAAGTTAGCTCAATCAGGTGATGATCCTGAAGAAAGATCAAGAATCATCAAAGGAATGATTTGATGAGGTGTTGGACTTTTAATTTGTCTTGCAGCAGTTATTTCGATAGCAACAATTTTCAATTTATTAAAAGATAATGCAACAGAAATCAATCCAGGTAGTTAAATTATGTATGTTCAATGATTATTAGAGTTTGTTTGAAGAATATTTATTCAAGGACCTCTTTTAATCATTAACTTTTTTACAACTAATGGGAACATTAATAATTTACTTTTAAATGTAGGATTTACATCAAATACTTCAGAAACTCTAACATCTATTATTAATATAACAATTGTTATATCAATAATCATGTCAATATTTGCTTTGTTGTTTGTTGTTATATTTATATTTAAAATATTTAAAGTATTAATTAGTTCTAACGATGAAAATATTAAGTTTCAAATCATTGAATTATCAAAAGAATTTTTAAGAGTTATTTGTTTAACATTTTTATTTACATTATTTTTTAGTGTGGTTTTTATTCTGTTTGATGTTTTATTTCAAGCAATGAATGAAGTTGGGGAGACATTAATAAATAACTCAAATCAAGGATTGGAAGGTGGAACAATTGAAAGCATTCCTTCAAGATTATATTGAATTTTAACTGGATTAGAACTTGGAGATAATTCAATTTTTTTACCTCCATCAAATGATTTTTTAACAACTGCTAATACAATGAATTTTATGTTT
Organism: uncultured Mycoplasma sp.; assembly: GCA_949288045.1. GTDB lineage: Bacteria > Bacillota_I > Bacilli_A > Mycoplasmatales > Metamycoplasmataceae > UBA710. The sequence continues at coordinate 1,032 of CASEIC010000048.1, forward strand.
GCAATTATTTTAGTTGTTTCATTTAGTTTTGTATTAGTTTGAATGATTTGATCAATATTTCAAAAAATGATTGAAATTATATTCTTATACATAACATTCCCAATTTCATTAGCAACTGGATTGGAATCACAAAAATTAAATTGAAAAATATGAACAAAAGAAATATTTAACAAAATAGTATTGATATTCATTATTGCAATTTTATTAAGAGTATTCTTATATCTATTTTATTTTATATGTGAAACACTAGTTGTTCCAATTTGATCAGATCATAATGATGTTATGTATATTAGTCTATTTGTAACACTAGCTCTTGGTGGTTCTTCGATGTTTGCTTCAAAAATGTTTTCTATTAATGCAAAAGAAAATGTTGGAATATTTAGTTCTTTTACATCATTTAAACAAACTAGAAATTTTATTATTAATAAACAGAGTAATATCAATCAGTTATCAAAACAAATAAATTTTGAACCGATTAATACAAACGTCAAAGCTTTAAGAATAGATTTATCAAGATTATCAAATAATTTAGTTGATTATAAAAGTTTAAGAAAGGTTAAGGTGTTCAATAAATAATGAAAATAAAAGCAATAAAACCACTTATATTTTCATCAATATTATTGATGCCTCTTTCAACATTATCTTGCTCAGCAATACAAGTTATGCCACCTAGCGGAACCACAAATGAACCTCAAGAAATTAATTTAAAATTTGATGATTATTTTAAAAACTGAAAAGATGATATTTATTCATCAAGAAATGATTTAAAAACAAAAATAACATCTGTAATCAATAAATATCAGCTTGATGAATGAAATAGATATTATGAAAATCAAGATCATAAAAATCAAAAATCACAAGTGCTAGATATTAATTTGAGTGATTATGATAAAAAAATCGAAAATGATAAATATAACGGCTCAAATGATTTAGATGCTTTATATAGAAATATTGCTACAAGTACCTACAATGATCAAGATGAACAATTTCAATATCTAAATGACTTCATTAATTTAATTAATGAAGAAAATGATAATCATGAAGATTTTCTTTATTTAAGATGAAAATATTATTCTATATTTGCTGCAAAGTTATATCACATAAAAGTTGAATTACCTTTTTCAAGTTCTAAAACTAAACAAGATTCAAAAGAAATAAATAAAGTCACTATTGTAGATTGGATTGAAGCAATTTCGAAATTTATTTTAGAAACAGGGAATGCAGAAGATTTAATGAAATTAATTTATTCATTTATGGTTTATTACGGAATTTCGCCTGATATCAAAGTTTTTGAAGATTATCTAAATACCATTAAAACTGAATTAGAAAAACCGGTTGGTGCTATTGAAAAAATCAAAGATATTCTCGAAAAAGATAAAGATGAATTAGAAAACAAACTTGGTAAAGATTTTGAGGAAAAATTCAAGGAATTTTATGAGAAAGTAAAAAAGAAATGAAAAGAAACTTATGGTCAAGATTTATCAATAAAAGAGTTATTTCAAAATCTTTCAAAAATTAAAGATGAATTTAAAGATATCTATAATGAATTTAAAGATGTTATTGATAATTGATTAAACCTTGATGAAACATTAAAAAATGAAATTGAAGCTATTATTGAAGAAATATATAACGAAATAATTCCTCAAATACCTGCCCCAGATTTTATTTATGATTTAAATTTTGGACTGCAGAATTCGGTATTGCATGCAAAATTATGTGCTACCGACATGATGATGAGGTTGGCAAATAAAAATTATGAACAAGATAATAAATATCCATTATGAAAAGCAAAAAGAACAAGAGCTATACAAATTTATAATCAGATGATTGAATACGAAAATTTATTATTTAAATCATTAGATCCTACACAATTAATTGATGAAAAAATTAGCTCTATTATTAAAGAACAAATTTCTATTTTATTTCCTACTGAAAATAATCCTATTAATAAATTTATAGCTGAAACATTAACAAAACTTGCCAATAATGTTTTAACTAACATTTTGAAAAATATTTTTAACAGTTTAGAAAAAATGCTAAACACACTAATTAGAACAACATTAGGTGAAATGAGACTTGTATTTATCAAATATGAAGGTTATACAAATTAGAAAGGAGAAATATGTCAAAAACATTAATGGATAAAATTAATAATATATTAAACATAGATAAAAAAAAAGAATATATTAATTTTTCTTTGCAACCAATTGAAAAATATATTGATTTAGAACTTATTTGTAGTATTGAAAAATTAGAAGGATTTATTAATAATGATTCAAATGATCTACAACTAATTTTTAGAAATGATTATAAAGAAATACTTGAAAAAGTTAAGTCATTTAAAGATTACAATGAGTTAAATCAATATTTAAAAGATAATGATATTAATTATCAATATGAATCAAATTATTTCACTGAAAAATGAGAAAAACAAAAGAAAAAGAAAACAAGCAACAAAAGAGTAGCAACATTCAAACAAGAAGAAGTTAATTTATTATATGAAGAATTCTTTTATTACAAAAGAATGATTTCTAAAAAAATAAAAGATTTATTACTTGTAAATGTTAATAAATTTGATAAATTACAAAAACTATCTAAAAAATCATTTATTGAAACAGGTAAGCAATTTTTAAGATTAGGAATCGATTTTATCCAAGGACATATTAATGGACAATATATAAATGCTCCTTTATTTTTGATAGATATTGAAATTGATATAAATGAAAATATTGTTGTTCTTATTAAAAAATCACAAAAGAAATTGAATGAAAAGTTAATAATATTTATATTAAATCAATTAGATATTGGTTACAAAAATTGAGATTTTAATTCAATTAATTCCAAAGATGATTTTATTAATTTAATTGAACCAATATTAGAATATAAAATAGAAGAGTTAGATAAAACATCTAATTTAGTGATTGAATCTAATACTTATAGAACAATTAAATATGTTAAAAGTTTTATTCTTTCATTATTTGATATTGAATCCGGAAAAATAAAAGGAGATTTTATTGATTTAATGAACAATGGCATTGTATTGTTTGAAGATAAAATGCAACATGATTTTGATTATTATGCCCAAAAAGAATTTGATGATAAAGCATTAATTCAAACAAATCGTCCATTAAATATTTATCAAAAATATGCCTTAAGATCGGCAATAAACGAAAACACATTAATTTATGGTCCTCCAGGTACTGGTAAAAGTGAAATTATTACTTCAATTGTAGCTAATCTTTTAATGAATAAAAAGACAATTTTAGTAATATCAGAAAAAGATGCAGCTTTGGGTGTGATTAAAGAAAGATTATCCAAATTATCTATTTTTGCTTTTTATTTAAAAGATATTGAAAATGAAAATTTATTTTATGATCAAATAGAACAAATTTCATATTTAATTGGTTCATTTGTAAATAACCAAAATAATGAATTTGATTTGATAAAAGAATATAATGAAAATATTAGAGTAATTGATTACAATAATGAAATTGAAAAATTTAGAAATATTCTAAGAGAAGATATTGCTTTTTCTTTAGAAAAAGATTCAAGAAATAATGATTATCGAGATTATTTATTATCAATTAATGAGGTAGAAAATTTTGTTAAAAATAATAAAAATGGAATTAATGATTTTTGAAATGAATATCAAAATAAGTTTGTTAAATTACAATCAGCAACAGAGTTTATTGCAAAAGTTGCAGAGTTTAATTGATTTAGAGAAAAGTATGAATTAAATGAAGATGATACAAATAAATTTGATTCAACAAGACATGAATTAAATAGGTTTTTATCTGAAAATGATATTACTAATTTCAAATTAGATAATTTTGAATTATTAAAACAAAAAATCAATAAATTAAATGATTTTATAAATAAAAATCTTTTGAATAAAGACAAAGATTTTATGAATGTTTTGGAAAATGACTATTTCTTTTTATTAAATAATTACACCATATGAAACAACATTAATTTAATGTTGGAAAATCTTTCTAAAAGTGAGCAAGAATACATTAAAAAGTTTCTTTTAAGGTATAGTTCTCGTCATGAAAAATTTTTAGCAAAATATATTTCAATTTCACCAAGTTTAATAGACAATCTATTAAATAGATACTATTATAAAGGCGAAATATCGACATCTAAAATGATATTTAAATCTAAAAAATCAAAAAATGTTTTAGATGTTTTAGTTAAATCAATACAAGAATTTGAAAAAATTAAGTTATTTAAATCAAATATATATTTGAATCAATTAATAAAAGAGGAAAAAGATTTGTTCAATCCTATCGTTCTTTATTTTTTCAACAATAAAACTTTAGTTAAAAAATCATTTATTGAATTTTATAATCAAAATATTATCAATTTTGAACAAAGAGTAATCCATCAATATTACAAATATCGCGTAAACCAAATAGAAAGAGAACTGATTAATATCAATGTTTATTCAACAGAAAAATTAAATAAAAATAAACATATTATTGAAAGAGATATACCAAGATCGATTTCGATGTATTTAAAAAACAATAAAGATTTTATTCTAAATATTGATCAAGCACTTGCTTTTACTTATTTAAAGCATATTAAATATTTATTATTAAATGCTAATAAAGCAACTAAAGAAAAAGTTGAAAGAATGTTTCAGATTGTTAGAATGGAATTGAGACCAAAAATTAATGATTTTATAAATGAATTTTTAGATTGTTTAAAAATAATATTTCCAATTTGGATATCCAAACCAGAATTAATAAGTTATTATGTCCCTAATGAAAAAGGAATTTATGATGTAGGAATATTTGATGAAGCTTCTCAAATGTTTTTAGAAAAAGCATATCCAATGGTTTATCGTTGCAAACAAGTTATTGTTGCAGGCGATGATAAACAATTAAAACCTGAAAGAATATCATTTAATGAATTAGAATGAGATCCTGATTATCGTCCACTTGTTAAAGAAATAGAATTCGATAGATCAGAATCTTTATTAGATAGAGCAAAAGTTAGTTATTGAAATACATACACATTAAAAAATCACTATCGTTCAGAATCTAAAGAATTAATTGAATTTTCAAATAATAATTTCTATGAAAATAAATTGTTATTCTCAACATTAAATAATAATATTGAACAAATTCCATTAGAAATCAATACTAATAATAAAAATAAAGAAAAAGATGGAATAAATAAAGAAGAAGCTAAATTAGTGTTAACTAAATTAATGAAAGAAGTTAATAAATTTAGTAAAACAATGGTTGTTTGTTTTAGTAAAAGACAAAAAGAATATCTTTTATCTTTAATTAACAAATCTGCAAATAGCGATTTACTAACAAGAATAAAAAGAAAAACATTAGTAATTGGTGATCTTGAATCTGTTCAAGGCGATGAGGGAGAGTTAGTAATAATTTCTACTACTTATTCAAAAGATTCATCTGAATATGGTTTGTTATCAAAACCAAGAGGAGAAAATTATTTAAATGTTGCAATTACTAGAGCAATTAAGAAAATTATAGTATTTAAATCATTAAATAAAGATGATATAAAAATTAATCCAGATGATATAAGTGAATCTACATTAATATTTAAAAATTGAGTTGCTTATTTAGATGCAAAAGCTAAAGAATCAAAATCAAATGAAAATTCACTATCAAGAGCAAAAGCAAGCATTTCATCATTTAAAGAAGAAGTATTTAAATTAATTAAAGATGATGAAAGATTTAAAGGAATTAGCATTGTCCAAAATCCTGAATTAGGTTCAATTAAAGTAGATCTAGCTTTTTATACCAAATTAACTAATAAAGTGGATTTATTAGTTATTCTAGATGATTGAAAGAAAAATCTAACGATTCAAGATTGATTTGAAGATATTGATAAAGAAGAATATCTAAAATCAAGAAACTATAACTTAATTAGAATTAGGGAACAAGATTGATTGAAGGACAAAGAGATGATGATTGATTATATTGAAAGATGTGTAAAGTCAAAACTATTAAAAGAAGCAATTGAAAAAGATAAGAAGATTTTGAAGAGAAATAAAGATAAAAAAGGAGGTAAATAATGAAGAAAAAGCAAGCAGGATCATTTATGTTGCTTACATCTTTATGCATTGTTAATATGTTTTTAATAACACATTTATTCCACTCAAATTATCTTTCAATGAAAAATGAAAAAGTTCTTTTTATTGATAAAAGTAAAAATATTAAACTTGAAAACAAAAAACTAGATAATAAAAACTTTTTTAATAATGAAGCATATTTAAATGTAGGGTTGGGTTCTAGTAAATGATTTGGTGGAAACCCAGATGCAAAAAGATCATTTGCAAAAGTAAATAAGTTTGACAACAATATTGATTTTGAGAAAGAGATAAAAAATTATATTATAGGAAGAAATGAAGTCAATGAAGCATACGAATTATTTTCAAATATAGTAATCACTATAAAATCTCAAGAAATAATTCATAATGTGCAGTCATTAACAAAAGGAGCAGACTTAATAAAAGATTCAGATCTACTAACAAACCCATTTTTAGAAACAATAGAAAACAACAAAGGTGGTACTTTTAAGTTTACAAACCAAATAGAAGGTGAAAACTCAAATTTTTATTCTGATGATATATCATTCAATTTGAATGCAGAACTTCCTTTTAATAATTCAACACAGAAGAAATCATTAATTATTTTTAATAGATATTTTGAAAGTAGAAAAACAGGGTGAGCAGGGTGAGGAAGAGATCTAGCTCAATCAAATCTAAAATTAATTTTAACTAAGGAAAATAATTCAAACATCTACAATTTTGAAATTGGTTATTCTTTTTATACAGATGGTGATATGACATCACTTGGTGATTATGATGACCCATATTTACAACATTTTTTAAAATCAAAAAACATAGAGTATAATGTCAAATTGCCATATTCATCAACCGATTTAATGATTTTTAAAGAACGCTTTAAGCAAATAATGGGTAATGATTTAATTTTATCAAATGTACAAAGTTCAATTATTTTTGATAATATTGATTCTTCCAATCCATCCAATCCAAATTATGGAGAAAACGAGAAAAAAGTAAGAGAAATTTTTAATAAAAGAATTGAAAATTTTTATGATAATGAATTAATAAATAATAAAATTGGAAGCATTTCAAAATGAGATGCAAAATTAAATAAATTTGTTAATTCGGGTGTAACATCAATTGAACTTGAAGTGCCAGAAAATGTAAGAGGCAGAAGAGGGGAACAACAAGTATTTGCTAAAATAAAATTAACAGATAAAAATTCCTTATTTTGTTTTGACGAAGATAAACCAACAAATGAATTTAAAATACCCCTAAAAGTTTATGTTCAATTAGCACCAAATATTGATTATTCAATTGATGAATTAGTTTCAATAAAACCATATGAAAGTATTTCAAATGACTATAAAGGCGTTGAAGTCAAAAACGATAATTTAAATTATTTGTTAGGGAAAAACGAGCCTGATTTAAGTTCAATATCAGAATTTAACATTAACATTAATGAAATAAATAAATATGGTGATTACAATCTAATACCTGAAGAAAAATTTCCAGCTATTAATGAATTTGGAACAATTTTAAAATTAAAATTGAAATTGAAGCTTGGTGACTATGAAATTATAATTAATGATTTCGAATTTAATAGAGTGTTTAACAATGGAAGAATTTATGCTTCATATAATCTAAATAACAATGAAGAATATAGAAAATCATCATTAAAAATTAGGGGAAATGTTTTATATTTAGGTCTTGAACTAAAAGATAAACAATTAAATATATTCAATCCTTCTTTAATAGTGATTGATAATACTAATGATGTTTCAATTAAAAACAAATTTGTTTCATTAAATGTAGTTGGTGCATCAGTTATTATCCCATCTGAGCAAGTTAAAACCCCTTCAAAATGAATTCAAACAAAAGGTTCAAAAAACTATGAACAAAGCGACGGAACTATGTTGAGATATGTAGGTAGATATACAACATATGATCCGTTCCATTTTAGATTAGAAGCTCTTTCAATTCCTGTTTTTGATCCGATTACGGGCGAATCTGTTGGTTATGCTTCTAAATATAAGCCATATATTAGAGAAGGATTATTTGAAGAAGAAAGCAATCCTTCATCATCAGACGATGATGCAATTTTCCCGCAACCCGAAGTTGGCAATAGTGGGTCATATTACTATGCTAATTTAGGTCAATATGTTATGAAGAAAAAACTAAATAGCAAAAATGGAAAAATAAATTTCCAAATTGTAATTAAGGAATATGATAGTAAAACAACAAGTTCAAATAAATATACAAAAGATAGATGAATTATTGATATAGAAATGAATCTATTAGATACAAAAGCTTTCTTCGAGATGAACGGTTATCAAGATAATGAATTAATAAAAAATGAAAATGAGCAAAAATTCTTTAATGAAGAATCAGAATATTATAGAGGTGATTTTGCTGATCAAAATACTGGAATGTATATTCCTAAAATTGTTTGAGTTAATGCATATCCTCCTGAAACATTTTTATACGATCCAAGAAATGAAAATTACGAACTTATTGAAGATGGTAAATTTGATGTTGGATATATAGCAGAATTAAATGCAACAGCCTTTGTATCAGAAGATTATATAAGTAACCCTTCTTTTGGAGGATATGAGACCAATTTTGATTTAAATATCTTTGAGCCTAATGGATTAATACCTTATTCAGAATTTTATACATTTAATAAAAATAGTTTAATTCCATTAATAGAAAGAGTTGCTTTATCTCAAACGGGGTTACAGACAATTAAATCAACAAGCGACTTTAGACAAATAGTTTTAAAAAGACCAAATTCAAATAATTTTTTATATCAATTTGTAAAAATAAGTACAAGAGATGAAATTTTAAAAAATAAAGCAGATATCGTTTCGTTATATGGTTCATATAAGGGATTAAAAAATCAGCCATTGTTTATTGATTTTTGAGATACATTTCATGGTAAAAACTTAATGAAGTATTTAATTGACTATGGTGTGTTTGAAAATGAAGATAAAGTTAAAGAACTTGAATATAATGATGTAATTCAATATTGAAACATTTATGTTAATGATCCATCTAATAGTAATAATAATTCACAAAGTCAATCTCAATTTGATATTAGCAAACTGTCACTAGGTTATGACATTATTTCAGATAACAATAAAGTAAACATTAGAAATGCAATTATAAATATTATTGAAAATAAATTAACTAATAAAATCCGTTCTTTAGGTTGAATTCAATCATATGAAGAATTAAAATATAACATACACTTTAGGATTGAAGATAATGAAGAACAATTTGAAAATAAGATTAAATTATTGATTGATGAATATAACAAACCATTAAACGAAGCTAAAATAATTACATTTAGAATTTCAATTATTGATTCAGCTTATGAAAATTCAATAATTAAAATTAATGGTGAAACAAGTATTGATATTTTAAATAATAAGGATGCAAATAATATTATTGATTTATCAGAATATGGCAATACTTATTTACCAATCAACTCGCTAGATTCTGAAACATTCAATCAAAATAATATTGTTGAATCAGTTAAACAATATATATTAAAATCAATTGATAGAGATTTTGAAAAAATTATTAATAATTCAAATATTGTGTTTGGTGAAGGATTTTTCCCAAAATTGAATCGTGACTATAGATTGACATATTTTGTTTATTCAAATGGTGGAAACAACATAAGAGAATATTCAACAATAGAAAAAGCAATTAGAGATGTACTTCTTTACAATGTTGAATCATTAAATTTTGACAATAACTTATTTATTAGAATAGAAGCGATTTTTAATGATGAATCTCATTTTATGAAAAATTCATTTATCAAGCAAGTTAATAATAATCCGAATAACATTAATGAAAGTTTTGATTCATTTGATCTTTCTACAATAAAAACAAATGATATTAAAATCAATACACAACATAAAGATTTTCCTAATGATTTAGATAAAACTCAAACTATATTGAAATTATTAAAAGAAAGAATAGAAAGTGATATTAATTTTTGGGCAAGAAATTGAATTTACACATACAAGAAAGAAATTATTTATGGAATTAATTATGAAATAAGATTTATTAATGAAGATGGTAAATATTATGACGCTAATAATGATGAAGATTTTCTTAAAATAATTAATGATGTGCTTGTCAAAGGTGTTGAAAATGATCAACAATTCAACAGAAATTTAAAAGTTGAAGTTAGAGCAATTAATGATGGATATAAGAATACAATTGTAAAAGGAAAATTTATTAAAAACATTAATAATAATTACCTAAATGAAGCTATTGAAAGTGATGACTTAGATGATGACAATATCAACAATGATATTATTAATGATTCTTCATCATCTATTGATTTAGAAAATAAACAAGGCGTTAAAGAAAAAATAAATTTATGATGAATAATAACACCTATTACTATTTTTGGAATATTAGCTGTTGTTGTTTTTGTAGTGATTAAAGTAAGAAGAAATAGGAGAATAAGATAATGACTAGAAAGATCTCATTGAGATTTGTAAAGCGACTCTGGCGTTTCATTTTGTTAAAATAAAAGAAAAAACCAAGAAAAAACAAAAAATAATTTATTTATAGAAATTAAAAACAAAGGAGATTATATGAAAAATATATTAAAAAAATCATTGCTTTCTATAAGTTCTATCGTTTTGGCAACAATACCTATTGTTGGAGTTATGTCATGTTCAAACAATTCAAACAATTCAAATAATAATGATATTCCTAAAGATATTGTTGATGCAATTAAAGATTTTGAGAATAATAGTGTTGATGTTAGTGATAAGATAATAATAGAAGATGATGGTGAATTTGAATTTTACAAGATGTCTAATGAATTCTACAGTTTTTACAATAAAATTGCTAGCAAGAATACAGATTTTGAAGTAAAAACTGAAGAAGAGATTTTGGAAATTAGTAGAAACATATTTGATAAATTAAATGAAGAAAAATTAAAGAAAATTTTAACAAAGAGATTCAAATGTGAAAATACACATGATAAATTTTCCTTGAGAGACCCCTCGTTAAATGAAGATCCGAAAAGTTTCTATAAGAAATCTTTTATTACCACAAGTGAAAATAGAAAAATGACAGATATTTCTGAAA
>CASEIC010000049.1 GCA_949288045.1 uncultured Mycoplasma sp.
TGTTGGTAAAGAAACAGAAGAAAATAAATGGTTAATTAAAGTTGCAGAGGAATCTTTTAAAAGAGGATTGGATGCAATTAAACCAGGAGCAACTACTGGAGACATAGGATATGCTATAGGTTCATACATAAAAGAAAATAACTTATATACACCTAAGGAGTTTTCTGGACATGGCATTGGTAGACAACTCCATGAAGAACCTTATGTAACTAATGAAGGACGCAAGGGTGAAGGAGTGTTGTTAAGAGATGGAATGGTTATTTGTATTGAACCAATGATTATTCAGGATTCAAATAAAATAAAAATTCTTAGAGATGGATGAACTGTTGTTGCCAAATCTAAAAAAAAGGCATCTCATTATGAACATACAGTTTTAATTAAAAATGGGAAAGGAATTGTTCTTACTTAAAAAGAACTAATAATTAATGGCTAAAGACGCAATCAAAATGGTTGGTAAGGTAGTTAAGTCTTTTTCAACAAGAGAATTTCAAGTTGAATTAGAAAACAAAATGACAATCAAAGCAACTGTTAGTGGAAAAATCAATTTACATTCAATTAGAATTCTTCCGGGTGATACAGTTGATGTTGAAATTTCTCCTTATGATTTATCACAAGGTCGAATAGTATTTAGACATAAATAGAAAGGAGTTAAACAATGAAAGTTAGAGCATCTGTTAAAGTGATGTGTAAAGATTGTAAAATAATTAAGAGAAAAGGAATTGTTCGTGCTATTTGTGTAAATCCAAAGCACAAACAAAGACAAGGATAAAATATGGCTAGGGTATTAAACATTGAAATTCCAAATAATAAACGTGTTGTAATATCACTTACATACATTTATGGTATTGGTAAAAGTTTAGCTTCAAAAATTCTTAAAGATGCAAATGTTGATGAAAATATTAAAGTTCAAGATTTATCTGAAGATCAATTATCTGCAATAAGAAAAGAAGCAGCAAAGTACACAACAGAAGGTGATTTAAGAAGAGAAATTGGTATTAATATTAAAAGATTGATGGAAATTAAGAATTATCGTGGAATAAGACATAGAAAAGGGTTACCAGTTAGAGGACAATCTACAAAATCGAATGCTAGAACTAGAAAAGGTCCTAGAGTAGCAATTGCTGGTAAAAAGAAATAAGGAAAGGAAGTAATATATGGCTAAAAAAAGTAAAAAAAGAATTGTTACTTCTGGTATTGCACACATTCATTCAACACACCAAAACACAATTGTTACATTCACAGATTTAAATGGTAATGTTTTTGCATGATCATCATCAGGAGCTATAGGTTATAAAGGTACCAAAAAGAAAACACCATATGCAGCAGGACTTGCAGCAGCAGCAGCAGCAGAAGAAGCAAAGAAATCAGGTTTAAAAGAAGTAGATGTTAAATTAAAAGGAATTGGACCTGGTAAAGAATCAGCTAAAAAACAAATTGAGGTATCGGGAATTGCGATTAAATCAGTTGAAGATGTTACACCAATTCCTCACAATGGAACAAGACCACCAAAAAGAGTTTTAAAAAGACAAAAAAGAAGATAAGAGGAGATAAGAAGTATGGCTAGATTTGCAAAATTAAAATATAATGAGGTTAAATATAAAAAGGTTGATGAATTTACCAATTCCTTAGTTATTCAACCCTTAGAAAGAGGTATGGCAAACACACTTGGTAATTCATTAAGACGTGTTTTACTTTCATCAATTTATGGAGTTGCTCCATTTGCTATTAAAATAGCTGATATAACACATCACTATTCATCTATTGCAAATACAGATGTTGATGTATTAACATTGATATCAAGATTGAGTAAAATTCCATTTAAGTATAATGAAGCTGTATTTGGTGAAAATGAAATTCTTAAAGTTTCATTCAAATCATCAAAAGAAGGCGAAGTTACATATAAAGATTTAGATTTACCAATGGGTGTTGAAATTGTTGGTGATTTAAATAAAACTATTGCTACTTTATCTTCAAAAAATGCTTTAGAATTTGACTTGTTTATTAGAGCTGATTTTGGTTATTCAGATGAAGAAAAAAATAAATTATTTATAAAAGAAAATAAGGCAAATATTGAATCAAAAGTTAAAGGTGAACTATTAGCATGTGATTCAAATTTCTCACCTATTAGAAGAGTTGCTTACTATGTTGAAGAATTGAATTCATCTTCATACCACATTCAAGAAAAATTAGAAATTGAAATTGAAACAGATGGAACAATTGAAACAAAAGAAGCTTTATCTCAAGCTGCAAAAGTTTTAACAGCTCACCTAAACATTATTGGAAATATCGATTTATCACAAGATGAAGTTGATGCAATGTTCATGTTAGATATTGCTAAAAAAACAGAAGACAAATTTGCTTCAATGACAATTGAAGATTTAGATTTAACAGTTCGTTCAACAAATGGTCTTAAAAGAGCAAATATCTCTAAAGTTTCAGAATTAAAAGAATTAACATATCAAGATTTAAAAAACATCAATTCTATTGGTGAAAAATCAATCAATGAAATTATTGATGCTCTTAAATCAATTGGAATTGAAATTGAAAAAGGAGAGGATCAATAATGGCTAATCCACATCAATTATTTAGAAGAAATACATCATGAAGAAAAGGGGTAATTCGTTCACTTGCAACAGATGTTATTGTTCATGGAAGAATTACAACTACTGAAACAAGAGCAAAAGAAGTTAGAAGATTTGTTGAAAAAATGATAACAAAAGGTAAAAAAGGAACTCTTGCAGCAAGAAGAGAAGTAGTTGCCTTCTTAAGACCTGTAACAACTAAAGATAATATACCTGTTGATAAATACTTATTTGATACATTAGCACCTAAATATAAAAATAGAAATGGTGGTTATACAAGAATTATTAAATTACCTGCACGTCAAGGTGATTCTACAAAGATGGCTATTTTAGAACTTGTTTAAGTCTATAATATAAATCTCACATGTTAGTTTGGTGAGATTTTTTTATTTTTTATGAATATATATTTATATAATTGTTTATACTAAGGAGAAAATATGAAGAAAAAATGATTAACTACATTAGGATTAATTCCATTAGCATTTGTTCCAGCAACAGCAATAGTTTCATGTTCTAATGAATCAGGAAATAACAAGACAAATTCTGATGCAATTAAAAAATATGATGACACATCAGTTTCATTAATTAACCAAAATGAAGAAACATATAGTAAATTAAGTAAATTCTTAACTCTTGATGAACAAAATAGCTGTAATTTAATTTGTAAACAAATTGTAAATACAATTAATGGTAACGTAGAAGGTTCACTAAGTTCTTCGGATGTTCAAATTAAAGTACTAACAAAATTAAAAGAACTTAATGAAAAACAAATGGAGGAATTATTAAATGTTGCTTTTGCATCATTATCAAATGTTATTAAAAGTAGTGTTCAATTAGCTCCTGGTTATAATACAAGTGATTTTCAAAGAAATGAGATTTCAATCAAAAAATTAAGATTTAACAACAGTGATCATACAAGAATTAGTTTTGAATTAGCTCAAACCATTTATTCATCATCAAAAATTATTCAAACTATTTCTGATTCAGAAACAAAAGAAATTGATGTACTTAGATCATTAAATAGTATTGTATATAAATTTGAGAATATAAAAATAGAATCATTTGCATATGAAATAAATAATAAAGTCCTTCCTTCTTTTAAATTTTCAGAACAACAACCAGAAGAAGCTAAAATAACTGTGTCTTCTGTTTCTAATCCATATTCTGTTTCATCTACAAAAGACGAGATATCAAAAGCAATATGAAATCTTGTAATGAGTTTTGAGGGTTATCAAGATTATGTTACATCAGAAGAAGTTAATAATTTCATAGATGAAAATTATCAATATTATGTTGAATATTTTTATAATGTATTTTACAAAGTACAACAACTTGAATTATCAACAAAATTTAATAATATTTTTTTAACAAAAGTTGAAATAGGTGGTAAAGAATCTAATATTCCATATATTCAAACACTTATTGTGGAACCGGCGATGAATCCTATTTATTTAGGATGATCGTGATTATTTGAGGAATCAAATGAGCCAATAACAAAAGAAGGAATGGATTTATCTACTTTAAAGGTAAAAGCTTCACCAACAATTTTTAATATGCCAGTATTATTTTCAACTATAACAGATGACAATATTGAGTTTGAAATATATAATTTAATAAATTAAAATTATCATTATAAATAATATTATTTATAAGACGTTTTTTGTTATATCAAAAATTCATTTTTTTTATTAAAAATTACAGTTTTTTTCACAAAAAAAATTTTCATAAAAAATATATAGTTTTAAACATTGTGGAAAACAACACTAAAAACTTCAAAAAACCAAAAAAATCAGTGATTTTTGTGTGGTAAAAGTGTTTATAAAATGTATAAATAATGTTGATTAATTATCTTTTTAAATGTATATAAATTCTTATTGATAAAATGAGTTTGTAAATTGTTAAAAATCAATTTAAAAATAAGAAATTTAAGGAGAGATAGTTATGGAAAACTTTGTTTTTAATATTGAGCTTCCATATGAACTATCTGATAGAGATTTTAGAAATCTAAGAAAATTATATTTACCATTAGTGGGACCTAATTCAATAATAATTTATGAATATTTTTCGGATATTGCTTTATCCAATAAATCTCTTGAATCTACTAATCTACAATATGTATGTAAACAAATACAAATAGATTGTGTTATTTTGAAGGATGCACTTGCTAAACTTGAGGCTGTTGGTTTGATTGAAACATATGCCAAAAATGATTCGACATTATATATATATAAATTAAATAAACCTTATAGTATTGATGTATTTGGTGATAATCCATTATTAAAATCTCATCTAATAAAGGCTATTGGTCAAATTGAATATAACAAAATATACTATGAACAAAAACAAAAATTTAGTGATAAATCACTATATAAAAATATTTCTAAAAAATATCAAGATGTCTTTATGAATAATTTTGAAGAAAATATAACTTATGACAATCAATATACAACAATGGATTTAAAAGTCAATGTGTATGATTCTCATGATGAAAACATTGAAAAATTACCAGCAACTCATTTTATTAAATATATGCTTAAAAGGAATGCAAATTACTATGAAACACAGATGATAAATTCGTTTTTAAAAATGGGATTTAGTGATTCCACTATTAATTTGCTGATTGATTTTTCTATTAAATTTAATGATGTTATTAGTTGCCCATATTTATCAACAATTGCAAAGGATTATTTTAAGCGTTCAATAATTTCATTTGAGGATGTAAAACACGAATTATCAATAGCATCAGAACACAAAATTAATAAAATAAAGAAAAAACAAAGAAAGATATTGGCAATTTCTAAAGACAGCGAATCAACATCAATTACTCATGAATTATCAATAGATGACGTTTTCAATGATGAAGATGTTGAAGGAATGTTCTAATGAAAATTGAAGATAGAATTAAACAAACTATTCTTGAGAATAAAGTAATAAAAGAGATAATAAATTCTCTTAATTTAAATAAAAAACAAATTGAATCTGGTTATGATATATTTTTAAAAATAATTGATGAACAAGAAAATTTAGAAAATTTAGAGTTTATAACAAAAGTAATTATTTATGATGAATCTAATGTTATAGGTGTGCAAGTCCCAAATAAAAAAACATTCAACTCCTTCAAAAGAAATAAATATTATGTTTTGAAGGAAATATCAAATGTAGAGGAATCAATTAAGTTTGCAAATCCAAAATCGACAGAAATTTCTAAACCAAAAGATGATATTTTTTATTGAGTATATCCAAGATTAAAAAATGAAAATAATAGGTCTCAATTAGCTCTTTGACTTAAGGAATTTTATTCGAATAGAAAAAATAGTAAATATACAAAAGGTTTATATGTGCATGGAAAATTTGGTTTAGGAAAAACGTATTTTTTTTATGCTCTAACAAATTATTTAATTGAAAAAGAGATTTTTGTTTCTTTCATAAATATTAATGATTTATATGAGCATTTAACAAGAAACATGGAAAAGTCAAATGAAATAAATTTTGAAATTGTTGACAAAATGAAAAATGTTGATTTTCTATTAATTGATGATCTTGGAAGTGAAAAACATAGTAGTTGATTTTTATTTACTATTCTATATCCAATCCTTGAATATAGACTTAAAGAACAAAAAACAACAATGATTAACTCTATTTTTTCATACAATGAACTAAAAAAATATTGAATGAAATCAAGAGAATTAGATGATATTAAAGTAGAACGTATAATTGATAAAATAAAAGGTTTAACAAAAGAAGTTTGCTTAAAAGGAAAAAATATTAGAGATTTTTAAAAGGTTACAAGAATGTAACCTTTCATATTTATTAAAAGATGATTGATGAAAACCCATTGTGTTTTGATGACAGTGAATCTCATTTTAATCTAATACCACCATCTTTTTTAAGTTCAACTTCACCTTTTTCGATATCATTCATTTTATCAATAATTTTTCCTCTTAATACTGTATTTGAAATATCATCAGCAGCACTTATGATTGGTGATATTCCACCAGTAAAAATTGAAGAAATACCACCAATTATTTGACTTAGCAAACCTGAACCTGCTGATATAGATTTTTTATGATTTAAATTTACTTTTTTAAATCCTTTAAAAGTTTTGTTAATATTATTTTTCATTTACACCTCCTATTATATTTTTAGAAAAAATAAATTATTAACCTCCTTTTTTAATTGATGAAAATTTAGAAAATAAAAATATCCAATATTTAATCAACGTAATATTTTATTTCTAAATTATTTAATAAAAATTTCTCTAAATTTCAACAATATCTACATTATATCATAAAACAAAAATATCAAATCAATGAGTTTGTAATTTGTTTATGATATAATTTAGAAACCAAAGAATTCTTGATTTTCTCCTCACAAAAAGGAGATTATGACACTTAAAAATAAAAGAATTTTAATAATTACTTCATCTATTATTGTAACTGGTTTATTAGGGTATGGATTATATGAAGTTTTTAAACCAAATGTTGTTTATGTTGATGATGTTTCATCATATACTGTTGTTGTTGAAGGAGCAGTCAAAAATCCAGGATCTTACACATTTGAGAAACCAAAAACAATTAGAGAAATAATTTTTTCTGCTAGTGTTTTGACTAATGCAGATATTTCAACACTTGATCTTGAAAAAATCATAAGTAATGACTATCAAATTATTGTTCCATATAAAGTTGGAGCTGTTGAGAAGATTAAATGAAAAGATTTACATTCTGTCGAGCAATTAACTGAGTTAGGAATAAAAAAATCAATAGCTCAAATAATAATTAATCATAGAAGACAAAACGAGACAACAACATGAGAAGAAATTTTAGCCTTAAAAGGAATTGGTCAAGTTACATTAGTTCAATTAAAAGATGTAATTGATCTTTCTTAATTATCACTCTAGTTGCTCTAGAATTCGTTTTTTCTTTTCTTTCTATAAAATCAAATCAAATCATTTGATATGTCTTATTAACATTTAATTCAATTATTTTATTTGTAATAAGTTGAAAAATTTCTTTAATAATAATTACTTTATTATCACTATTTTTTACTGGTTTCTTTTTATATGATGAAAAAAATATAATAGGTAATTCTATTGATAGTAATGTTTATGTTACAAAGAAAGTAAATTCTGGAATAATTGTTAAGTATAAGAATACAAATGTATATGTTAAAACATATGATAATTTATTTGTAGATGATTTGATAAATTTAAAATCTACAAATATTGAGAAAATAGATGTTAATAGAAATGATTTCTATAAGTATTTAAAATCGGAAAAAGTTGACTATATTGCTAATGCTGCAACAATTAAATACATTGGAACAAAAAAGACATTAAAGCGAATAATTAGTGATTATTTTATAAGAGGACCATCATATTACTCTAGATATGTTCCATTGATTTTATTAGGAACAAGAAATTCAAAGAATGAAATCGTTGTAAACAAAATTAAAAATATTTCAATAATTCATTTATTTACTATTTCTGGATTTCATATTAATATAATCATACTTTTGCTTAATAAAGTATTAGAAAAATTAAAAGTAAAAAATAAATATGCACATTTAATCGTATTTTTGATAATTCTTCCATATATATTTATTATGAATATCCCAATTGCAGCCACAAGAGCTTTTGTGTTCTCATTTTTGTGCATCATCAATAAATATTTCTGAAATAATAAATTCAACAAATTAAATTTGCTAGGTATAACAATGCTTTTGTTTTTGATAACAAATCCATATGTTGTATATTCATTATCATTCATTTTTACATTCATATTAACATATGCTATTGTTTTTGTAAGTCAATTTAAAAATATTAAAAATAGAAAATGAATTTATCTATTAATAATCTTTATTTTCTCTTCAATTATTAATTTAATTTCTTCAAAAGAATTTAACTTCTCAGGGTTTTTATCTTCATTATTTTTTACTCCAATAGTTTCTTTTTCTTATATTTTAACTTTTATCTTTTTTTGATTAAAACCCGTGTTAGATAATTATTATTTTTTGATAGATATTTTGATTAATATTTGTCAATATCTAAAAATTGGTATATCTCTCAATATTCATTATGTTTTAGAAATATCAGTCATTATATTTCTATTTTTAATTGAAATCATTTGTATGGATAAACCAAAAAATATTTCTTTAAATGTAGATACTAATTATAAAAATATAAAGAGTATAAATTGATGATTAAATAATTATTAATCTTCATCTAAAGCATCTATTCTTGATTGGTGTCTTCCACCCTCATATTTTGATTTAAAAAATTCTTGTATCATTGCTTCTGCTTGATTAATTGGAATTTGTCTTCCACCAAATAAAAGAATATTAGCATTATTATGTTCTTTGGCAAGTCTTGCATCTTCCACAGAAGTAATTCTTGCACCTCTAATTCCTTTGAATCTGTTAACACTATATGAAATTCCTAAGCCAGTTCCACAAACACCGATTCCGTATGAACCTTTATCATTTAAAACAGCTTTTGCTAATTTCTTTCCATAATCTGTATAAGAAACAGAATCCTTATTGTTGCTTGTTCCTAAATCAATAACATCATATCCATTTTTTTCTAGATAGTTTTTAATTAAGTCCTTTAAATCAAAACCACCATGATCACTACTTAAATATATTTTTTCTTTCATTACCTTAATCTCTTTCCATCTTTGGTATCAATAATTATTGAAGGAGTTCCAGAACCTTTTCCAAAATCAAAATATTTTAGATTTGGAAAAACTTTTTTTGCTTCTTCAATACTTTTAATTATACTCTTATTTGATATGTTGCATGATGTTAAATAAAATGGACCATCACTTTCAATGAATTTCAATAAATTTGCATTGTTTGGCATTCTATAACCATTTCCATTAATTACTAATGTTGTGTCCCCTGGTCAATATTTATTAATGTATTCAAGGTGATTATTATTTATGGTTTCTATTTTTTTTAATTGCTCTATTGATGAAATAACAATAATTAGTTTTTTATTTATATCTCTATTTTTAATTTTGTAAATTTTTTGTTTAACATTATCATTAACTTTACCGCCAATACCAAGAACAGTATCAGTAGTAGTTATAAAAATTTCATCATCCTGAATTTTCATATTTTTATTTCCTTTTTCTTTTTTTATTGCTTGTTTTTGAAAATTTATTAATTCTATTTTTAATGTTTCTAATTTTTGCTTGACCTTTTAAAACAACCGAAGGTTCTGGAGTTAGATTTATTTTTTTGTATTTATGTTTTTCATCTAAAAGAATATTAGCTAATATTATTGACATTTCGTTATGAGAGAATTTTTTTATAAGATCTTTTTCTAGATAATTTGGTTCATCACTTTCTTTATTTTTTTTAAGTATTTTTTTGAAGTTATCATCTATATTTTTTCTTCATTGAATATATATTTCATCATCTGTAGGAATTTTAATTTCATTTATTTTTGAATTGGTTCTAATTTCTATTTCTTTTAAGTGTTCAATTTCATCTGGTTTTACAAAAGATAATGAATATCCTTTTGTTCCGTTTCTACCAACCCTTCCAATTCTGTGTGTATAATATTCAATTTCTTGTGGTAAATCGAAATTAATAATCCATTCTATGTGATCAATATCAATACCTCTTGCAACAACATCTGTTGCTACTAAAATGTTTGATTTGTTGTTTCTAAATTTATTCATTATAAATGCTCTATCTTTTTGTTGAATATCTCCATGAATTCCTATAGCATCAAAATTAACTTTTTTTAATGCATCACATAATTCATCAACACGTTTTTTTGTTCTTCCAAAAATAACAATTGATTTTGGTTGATGGTATTGTAATAACTTTATAAGAGTCATGAATTTATTTTTTTCTTTAACAAGGATGTATTCTTGTGTAATTGTATTTGAAGTTTTTAAACCATGTGAAATTGAAATATTCTTGCAATTTTCATTTACAATCATTTGTGCTAATTTTTTTATTTTTTCATTAAAAGTTGCTGTAAAAAAGAAATTTTGTCTTTCTTTAGGTAAAAAATAAATAATAGATTCTATCTCTTCCTTAAATCCCATGTTTAATAATTCGTCAGCTTCATCTAGAGTAAATGTTTTTAGATTTTTTAAGTTAATTCTTTTTGATTTTAAGTAATCATTCATTCTTCCTGGTGTACCAACAATAATATTTGGTTTTTGAGTTAATTGTTTAACCTGTTTATCATAAGAAACACCACCAACAATAAGGGCAATTCTCGGTTCTAAGAATTTTCCAATTTTTAATAATTGATCATAAATTTGAGAAGCCAATTCTCTTGTTGGTGCAATAATAATGTGTTCAACATTTTTTGATTTATTATCAACTAGATTTAAAATAGGAACACCAAAAGCTGCAGTTTTTCCTGTACCAGTTTGAGCTTGTCCAATAATATCAAATCCTTTAAGGGCAAAAGGAATAGCTTTTTCTTGTATTTTTGACATTTCAAAAAAATTAATATTATTCAATGATTCTATTAACTTTATTTTTAATTCACTAATTTCACTAAATTTCATATCCTTATTAATTATATAAGTTTGAAATAGATGAATTATTATTTTCCTATAATGTTAATATTTTATTGGTAATATAAATTATAATGCTGTTTTAGCTCAGTGGTAGAGCACTTCCATGGTAAGGAAGGGGTCGCAAGTTCAATTCTTGTAAGCAGCACCATATATCAAAGTGATACCAAAAAAGAAGGAAGAATGACTATTTTAGATGGTAAGCTAGTTTCTGAAAAAATTCTAGATCAATTAAAGAAAAAAGTTTCTAAATTAAAAAGGAAACCTACTTTTGCAATTATTCAAGTAGGAGATTTAGAAGAATCTAATAAATATATAAAGAACAAATTACTAAAGGCAAGCAAGGTAGGTATTGTTTCATCACATTTTAAATTTGAAGAAAAGATATCAGAAAGTGATTTAATTAATAAAATTAATAAAATAAAAAAAGATTATGATGGTATTATTGTTCAATTACCATTACCAAATCATATTAATAGTCAAAATGTTTTAGATGCCATTGATCTTGACAAAGATATTGATGGACTATCATCTAAAAATATGAATAACTTTTATAATGATATGCAACCACATTTTTGTCCTGCAACAGCAAGAGCTGTGTTGTGTTTGCTGCAACATTATAAAATAAATTTAAATCAAAAGATTCTTGTAATTGGAGAATCTAATTTAGTTGGTAAACCAACAAAAAAACTTCTCTCTAAATTTACCCAACAAATAGAATCAAGAAATATTAATACTGGGATTAGTAATTCAGAAGAATTCGACATACTTATTGTAGCTGCAGGTTCCCCAAAATTAATAAAAAAGGAAAATGTGAAAAATAATGCAATAGTAGTAGATGTAGGTATAACGATTTTGGATAATAAAAAACTTCAAGGTGATGTTGATTTTGATGATGTAAAAAATAAAGTTTTGGCAATTTCTCCTGTTCCAGGGGGTGTTGGTCCTTTAACTGTTGTTTGTTTATTAATGAATTTAATTGATAAATTTGTATAATTAAATTATGAAAAAAAATAAATCATTATTTTTATATTCAACACTTGGTATTTTAACAGTTGCAAGTGTGGGTGTTTCTATTTGAGCGATTTTTAAGATTAAAAATGATATTGACAAAACACAAAGAGTAATGTTAATAGAAGATTGAGAGTCAACTCCTAATGGTTTTAAAGAATTTTCTCAAGATAATTCTTTTAAGGTTGAAATGCAAATTTCACCAACATATGTAAGTCAAGGAACTGCCTGAAGTTGATATATTGATGAAGTACAACCAAATGTAATTGATTGATATTTGATGACAAATTTTCATGTTGTAAATGAAGCTGTTGCTTTTAAAAATGACTTTACATCATTAGATGAAAACAATAATCCATATATATCAAATATAGATGGGTTACTTGATTATTATTCAAATAATATTTCTACAAATGTTTATTCTAAAAATGACAATTATTCCTTCAATGTTTTTAAATGGACAAATAGCAATAAATATACATCATTTTTATCAACCACTTCATATTTAACTAGCATAAACAAACAAGCAATAAAAAGTATTGATGTTATTACAGATTTTAACAATGATAATATTGATTTGTTTTCAAATGATTCTTATAACTTAGATATGTCACTAATTAAAGTGAGAATGAATTTGAAAGATTATAGTAATAATAAATATAAAATTTTGAATGTTGTTGATAATTATGTAAATAGTAGTTACAAACCAATTACAGATAATTCAAAAAAAACATTAATTGCTGGTAACCCTTCTGAATCAAATAGATTAATTGGTGTTTCTCTTGATAGTCAAAAATGAGATGTTAGGGATGTTTTACTTGACCATAATAGTAGTGAAATTTTAAATAAACTTAAAGCACCATATTATTATAGTGAATATCCTTATTCTAAATTCCAATTAGGACCAGGTGCTTCAGGATCAGCAGTTTATCAAGTTGATGATAGTATATTTGAAAATGATAGTGATACCAATAAAGAATACTTTAATTCATTAGCTCCAATAGGTATTTTTTGGGGTGGTAGATCAGCATCAAATGTTAATTTATTTTGACCTTCTTTCATTCCTTTCATTTATAAAGATAGATACAATATTTTTGATAATTTCATTCAATACATAAATAATAATATCTAAAACTATTTTTCATTCTTATTTTTGAATATTAAGTTTATTGGTGTACCCCCAAAATCAAAATTTTCCCTTAATTGATTTTCTAAATATCTTTTATATGTGAAATGTAATGCTTCCTTGTCATTTACTGTAAATAGAAAAGTTGGAATTTTCCCTTCAATTTGTTTTACATAAGTAATATTCAATCTTTTACCTTTATAAGAAGGAGCTGGTTGCATTTGTTGAGCTTCTAAAATTATTTCATTTAACAATGATGTTTTTATTTTTCTTTCAATATTTAATTTTGTTGCTAAAATCAATTGTTTTAATTTATTTATTCTTTGATTTTCTAAAACAGAAATATAAATTATTGGTGATCAAGATAGGAATTTAAATTCTTTTTTTATTTTTTTGTTAAATTCATTAACTGTATTAGTATCTTTTTCAATTAAATCTCATTTATTGACAACCAAGATAATTGGTTTATTGAATTCCATTGCATATCCTGCAATTCTTGCATCAAAATGAGAAAGATCTTTTGTTGCATCAATAACTAACAATGTTAAATCGGATTCTTCTAATGAATTAAATGCTCTCCCTAATGCATAGTGATCAACTGATTCTATTAACTTAGATTTTTTATTAATACCGGCAGTGTCAATAATTTCAAATTCTTCATTTTCTATTTTTAAAATTGCATTTACAGAATCTCTTGTGGTACCAGGTATGTTTGAAACGATTGAACGATTTTCATTTAATAATTTGTTTAATAAAGATGATTTACCTGCATTTGGTTTTCCAATTATTGATAGTTTGAATAAATTAGTATTTTCATAATTATTTCATTCAAGATTATTAAATATAGCATCCATTAATTCACCTGTACCTTCTCCATGTAGTGCAGATATAGGATACATATCTTCGATTCCTAAACTATATATAGAAGGATCAAACATTTTGTTTCCTTCAATTTTATTTATAGCAATTAATATTTTTTTATTTGCTTTTCTCAAAATATCAATTACAAGCATATCTTCTTTTGAAGTTTCTTGTAAACCATCAACAACAAATACTATAAGATTTGCCTCTTCTATTGCAATTTGAGCTTGTAATTTGATTTCTTCAACAAATTCTTTTTTTTCATCTGTTATTCCACCAGTGTCAATTACATAAAACTCTTTGTCTTGTCAAGAAGCTTTTTGATATAAACGATCTCTTGTAACTCCTGGTTTATCATAAACAATTGATTGGCGTTTACCAATCATTCTATTGAATAATGTTGATTTACCAACATTTGGCTTACCAACAAGTGCTACTAAGTTTTTCATATTTAAATTATTATATTAGTTAGTTCATTTTTTCTTTTGCTAAATTAATAATTTGATTTATTACTTCATCAATAGTTAAATTTGATGTGTCAATTTCAATTGCATCAGACACTTTTATTAATGGTGTAATTTCTCTTTCGCTATCTCTTTTGTCTCTTTCTATAATATTTTTTAAGATTTCTTCTTCGTTAACATTTTCGCCTTTTTCCATTAATTGTTTAACTCTTCTTTTAACTCTAACTCCATTTGAAGCTGTTAAAAAAATTTTAAGTTCTGCATCTTTTAGTACAACAGATCCTATATCTCTTCCTTCCATTACAACTCCAGGTTTATTTTTTGCAATTTGTTGTTGTTTCATAACACAAAATTCTCTTACCATTTTTAGTTTTGCAACTTTGGAAGCAGCAATTGAAATTTCATCAATTCATAATTTTGATGTTATATCATCATCATTAATTTTTATTTTTTCATTTGGAAGTAATTCAATTTTTATTTTTGAAATGGCATTGATAATTGAGCTTTCATCTTCTAGGTTTATATTGTTTTTTAAACAATAATATCCAATCGAACGGTACATAAGTCCAGTGTTGATAAATACTAAATTTAATTTTTTTGAAATTATTTTGGCAATTGTACTTTTTCCAACACCAGAAGGACCATCTATTGCAATATTTATTTTCTTACTCATATTTTCCTATTCTACATTATCAATGATATTTATTTTTTTAATTTTTAAGTCTGTTGTTTCTTGATCTTCTTCAAATTGTAATTCTTCTTTGTTTATAAATTCAACAAAATACTCTTTCATTAAAGCATCATTTTTGTGAGAATTAAATTGTGATGGTTCAATAGATTTATTGGAAGAAGAATCGCTATTACTTGAAATATCTTCTAAAATCTCATTTAATTCTTTAGTTTCATTTATTTTTTTTATATTTTTAAAATCATAATTGCTATTTAGAGATCCTGATAATTTATAAGCTTGTTCAACATTAAAGTTAATAGATTCAAATAATTCTTTTAATTCTTTGTCAGAATTAATAATTGATAAATGTATGTTTTCATTTGAGTCAATTTGTTCTCTATACTTTCTATATTTATTTATCCTAGAAGAATTTCTATCCATAAGTAATTATTTGTTATCTCCTACTCTTTTTAATCAAACATCAAACCTATCATCTTTCACATCTTTAATTACATGTGCAAGTTGTTCTTTTTCTTTTCTTGAAAGTTTAGGTATAAATATTTTTACATGTAATTTTAAATCTCCATATTTTGATGTTCCAATTATTTTAAATCCTTTATTTTTGACTGTTATGACATCTCCTGATTCCAAATCATTTATTAATTTAATTTTTTCAGTTCCATAAGGAGTAGGAATTTTAACTTCTTTCTCTAACAAAATATCAGAAAATGAAATCGGAAAATCAATATGAACATTATTTCCTTCTCTTGCAAAATATTTGTGTTGATCAACATATACAAATATAATCAAATCACCAGAAGGACCACCATTAATTCCTGGACCTCCAAAACCTTCAACAATAACTTCTTGTTCATTTTTAATACCTGCAGGAATTGTGATTTTTGTTTTTACAGTTCTAGAAGTATATTTTTGTCCTTTACATTTTTTACATTTATTTTTAATAATTTTTCCTTGCCCAGAACAAAAATGACAAATATCAGCAGAGTTAACCACTCCAAATGGTGTTCTTCTTTGTTTGTTAATTTGTCCCACACCTTTACATGTAGAACATGTTTCGATATCAGAAGACGATTCAGCACCCACACCTTTACATTGAGAACAAATTTCGTGTTTGTTTAGATTTTCTTCAATAGTTTTACCTTTTGCAGAATCAATAAATGATATTTTTATTCTTGATTGTATTGTTTGACCTTTTCTTGGTCTATTATCATTTCTTTTCCTTGACCCACCACCAAAGAATGAACCAAAAATATCACCTAAATCAATTTCTCCGTTACCACCAAAGAATGAACCAAAACCCTCAAATGGATTTCCACCAAAACCACCAGCCCCGTGGTCAATTCCTTGGTGTCCATATTGATCATACATTCTTCTTTTTTGTTCATCAGAAAGAACTTCATATGCTTCATTTATTTCTTTGAATTTCTCTTCAGCATCAGCAGATTTATTAACATCAGGGTGATATTTTTTTGCTAACAATCTATATGCTTTTTTAATTTCATCAGTAGAAGCAGACTTAGTTAGTCCTAATATTTCATAGTAATCTTTTTTTGCCATATGATATAAATTCTATCACACTAAAATATATTTTTTAGCAAACAAATACATTGATTGATAAATTTTGTAATATAACAAAAATGTATTTTAAAGTTTGCACAAAAAGCAAGGGTTTTGAATGAAGGTTAAAATTTGCATATTTAGTATATAAAAAAATATTATTTTTTAAAAAGTTACCAAAATAAATACCAATAATAAAAAACCAGGAATTTCTCCCTGGCTGTCCTTGTAAAATTAATTTAACCAACAAAGAAAGGACAATTACATTATATGAAATTTATATTGATAACTGAAAAAGAACTTGAAA
>CASEIC010000050.1 GCA_949288045.1 uncultured Mycoplasma sp.
ATACTCAATAAGAAAAAATATATTCTATAGTGTTGAAAAATAATATTTTTTTGGGAAAATATATTATATATGAATAAGTTTAATTGATTATTAAATAGCTCATCTAGTTCATTAGGCGAATATCTATGAGTTGTAATTTTAGTATCTATAGTAGTAGGTATAATAGTTATTGTTGGAATAGTTTTAACACTTATATTCCAAATCAGAAAAACAAGATTACACAAAGAAGAAGTAGATAGACAATTAAATGAAGATTTTTTATATGCTGCTGACCAAAAAATTGTTTTAAATAAAAATAACATTATTGAACAAAGACAACCACAAAAAATAGAATATAGACCTCAAATAACAGTGAAAAGAGTTGTTAAAAACACGCCAACACAAACAACAACATCTAGAAGAGTGGTTACAAAATCATCTAGTAGCAAAACAAATAGCAACCGATCAAATCTTAATAACAATAGACAATAAAGCAATAGATTAGTATAATTTATTGTAAAAAATGTCTATTTTTTATTATTTTTACTAATTTTCTATAAATGAAAATAACATTTTATAATATAATTTTATAAAATGTTTTATCTTGGATAAATTATGTTTTCAAAAGAAATGATTGTAGAAATGATATCAAATGATTTAAGTATCATTCCTGGAGTACAAATAGAAAATTTAGAAAATGATATAACTATTAAAAAAAACAAAATAACTATTTATGTTAAATTTTCTATGGATATAAATATCATTGAAACTGCAAGACATGCTCTTTCCCAAATTCGTTATAAATTAATTGATAAAACAGATGATAAAAATTTTTCAATTGAGTTAATAGTTAAATAGTGGAGTAATAAATGAAATCAATTAATACCTCGATTTTGCTAAAAATGATTGAATTTGGTGCAAAAAAAATAGAAGAAAATTATGAATATATTAATGAATTAAATGTATTCCCTGTTCCAGATGGAGATACAGGAATAAATTTAAGGTCATCAATAGTAGGGGCATTTGAACAAGTTAAAAATAGTTCAAATTTACCATTATATGAATTCACTAAGCTATTTTCAAGGCAATTGTTAATGAATTCTAGGGGTAATTCAGGAGTTATCTTCTCACAAATTTTTAGAGGTTTTTTTCAACCGATTGTAGAAGGGCAAGAGGAAATATTATTAGAACAAATTCCAGAATGTTTTGAAAAAGCAAAAGAATTATCTTATAGTAGAGTTGTAAATCCAATTGAAGGTACAATTCTTACATTAATAAGAGTACTTTCTGAAGAAATAAAATCAATTAGTTCAACATTTAATTCAATTGAGGATTTGTTTTCTTATGTTAATACAAGATCATTTGAAATAGTAGATTCAACTCCAGATATGTTACCAGCTTTAAAAGAATCTGGGGTTGTTGATTCAGGTGCATATGGATTAGCAATATTTTTTTCAGGAATGTTTGAATCATTAGGAAATATTTCAGAAAAAGATCAATTAAAGAAGATTAAGAAAAAGCAAACACATACATCAAAAGTATCATTTATTGATTCTCCAGAAAGACAAGATATTTCAGAAGAAGGATTTGGATATTGTTGTGAATTTATATGTCAATTAGATTATAAATTACACCCAGATCAATCAAAGAAAACTTCATTTAATTATCAAAACTTTGAAAATGATTTATTAAAAATTGGAAACTCTTTAGTTTTAGTACAAGATGAAAATTTAATTAAAGTTCACCTACACACATTTACTCCAAATAAAATGTTAGAAATAGGACAAAAGTATGGTGAATTTATAAAGATTAAGATAGAAAATATGACTGAGCAATTCTTTGAAAAGAATTCAAATATTTCAAGAGATGAGTTATTAAAATCTATGAAGTTAACTAATAAAGTAAAAATTATAGTTACTTCACCAAGTAAGAAATTTGGTAAATTCTTAAAATCTGAATTAGGTGTTTCAACATTTATTGATACATCAGAAACAGGTAATCCTTCACCTACTGAATTTATTAATAAAATAGATGAAGTTAAATCAAAGAATATAATTATTATTGTTGATGATTCAAATGTAATAATGAGTGCAGAACAAGCTATAAAATTAAAAGAATCAAATATTAATTTTCTTTTAATAAAAACAAGAAATCCCCTTCAATTGATGTCAGTTTTAATGACTTTAAATATTGATAGTGATTTTAAAACTAATTTTAAAAATGCAAATAAAACATTATTACATACAAATACTTACTCAATTTCAACTTCTGTTAAAACATTAAAAACAAAGAAAAACCTACATGTTCAAAAAGGACATTACATAGGTATAAATGAAGGTGAAATACAAGTTTCTACAGATAATCTTTATACAACAACTATAGAATCAATCAAGAAAATGATTGGAAGAGTAAAACCATCAATTTTCTATATAATGTATGGAAAAGGTGTTTCTTTATCTGAAGTAAACAAAATTGAAAAATATATTAATGAAAATTATGGTATTGAATGTAGAAAAATTTATGGTGATCAAAAAACATACAAATTTTATTTAGGATGATGATAATATGAAAAAAGATAATTTAAAAAAAGCTGCAATTTTAACGTCTGGTGGAGATGCTTCATCAATGAACAAAGTTCTATCAACTTTTGTTAAATACGCAATTTCAAAAAATATAGAACCATATTTTGTATATGAAGGATATTATGGTCTTTACCATAATAAAATTAAAAAAGCATCTTTAAGAGATGTTAATGGGATTTATAATCTTCCAGGTACAGTAATTAAATCTGCAAGATTTCCTGAATTTGCTAACCAAGAATATCGTAAAAAAGCTGCAAGCAATTTAAAGAAAATGGGAATTGACACATTATTTGTTTGTGGTGGTAATGGTAGTTATCTTGGTGCATCAAAATTAAAAGATGAAGGCATCAATGTAATTTGTTTACCAGGAACAATTGATAATGATATAGCTTGTACT
>CASEIC010000051.1 GCA_949288045.1 uncultured Mycoplasma sp.
CTTTTCTTTTCTTTTCTTATCATAAAGTTTAATTTCAAAATTTTCAATAAGATTATGTTGTTTAAAAAAAAGATATGTAGTTTTATCACTAAAAATATCATATAAATCTTTAAAGTTTGAAATTAAACCGTTATATTCAACTAATTTGTGTGATTTTTCAAAATATGTTTCCCAATCATGATTGTCTGATCCAATCAAGCTATTTTCGTTTCAATAAAGGAAAAAATCGAATGATTTTTCGTTATTAATGTCTAATAAAAAAACTGATGAAAATTTTTCGTTTTTGAAATACTTATTAATTTCATCTTCACTAAATTTTCTATTATTTTTATAATCTAATAAAAAAATGCATTTATCTGAATTTCCAAACTCTTCCAAAACTTTTTCAATTTCTATTGCCTTAAATTCTCTATCATTAATTTTATTTTCTTTAATAAATTCTATTAAATCATTTTTATATTTTGGATCAAAAATTAAATTAAGATGTTTAATTTCTTTGTTGATTTGTATTGAAAGTTCAATTCCGGGTAAAAACAAAATATCATTTTCATTTTTTTCAATAATATTATTAAATTGTTCATCATCAAAAATATTGTGGTTTGTTATTGCAACAATCCCTACACTGCTTTTATTTAATATATTCAAAAATTCTTCAATACTAGGAATATTTCTATTTGAACTATCCAATTTTGTTTTTATTGTATGAACATGTAAATCTATTTTCATAACCTACCTAAAATCCTTTACTAATAATTCTTTATCAAATTCATTTTTATATATTTCTTTCATATCGTTAATTTCTTCATAATCTCCATCAACATTATTAATAGGTTTAACTCTTAAATATTTCATTGAATTATTACTCAATGATTTCTTATCTTTAGAATATTCTCAAGATATTTGTTCTCCCTTAGAGCCTTTACCATTTATTACTCTATATATTCTTTCTCTACAAATATCTTGAGCAATATTATTTTCATTATTAGTGCACAATATAAATCTTCTATTTCCACCATCTTCTTCATTAAGTTCCATCACAGCTTGAGCTGTTGTTCCTGAACCGGCAAAGAAGTCAAGGGTGACTTGATTTTTTTTGTTAAATAATTTACATAAATATTTTATTAATGAAGAGGGTTTTGGATAATCAAATGTTGATCCTAGTTCAAAAGATTTTAAAATACTAGACGATTTGTTTGTAGATTCAACTCCGTCTTCTTCCAATCCAATTAAAGAGAGTGGTCTAACATTTGTGTACTTACCACTATCCATTCCTCTTGGTATCATTTGATTAGTTCTAAAAATAATATTGAAACTATCTTTTAAAAACTCTTTGTTTAGTTTTTCTTGTGTTCATGAAAAATTAGATGAAATAATAAAATTTTTGTTTGCTTTTTGATTTTTAATTTGTATTTTTGTTTTCAATTCTGTTGTGTCAAATTTTTGAGGTTCAATAATTTGATCTTCAATTAAAAATAAACATTTATTTTTATCAAATTCTAATTCCTTCAGAGTGTTGGTTTTGTTGTATAAAGAAAAATCACTCTCTTTTTTTCTGTTTTCTCAAACAAACCCACCTTTTTCTTGTATATTGTTTTTATTTTTAGTAAAAACTAAAACATATTCAGTTGCACTTCTAACAAAGTGAGATAAATTAGCAGGAGATTTATTTTTATATCAAATCAAATTCGCTACAAAATTCTCTTCCCCAAATATCTCATCCATTAACACTTTTAAATAAGCTTGTTCGTTATCGTCTATTGAAACAAAGATAATTCCATCATCTGCAAGAAGGTCTTTCGCAAGTTCTAATCTCTTTTTCATAAAAGAAATTCATTTAGAATGTTTAAAACGATCATCTTTTTCTACATATTGTCCTGTTATATAATATTTTCCATTATCATCACTATAATCATCATTATAAATGAAATCTTTGTTTCCAGTATTATAGGGGGGGTCGATGTATATTACATCAACTTTAATCCCAGACACTTTTAGAGCTTTTAGCGCATAATAATTATCTCCTTCAATAAGAAGATTATTATTCTTATCTTTTGGATTAATATGTAATTCTTTAATTTCTTCCAAACCAAAATAGTGTTCATCTAAAAATTCATCTTTTTCTTCGAAATTAAGTACTAATCCTAATTTATCATTAAGAATTTTTTTCTTAATGTAATTAATTTCATCTTGTGTAAATTTAACCTTTTCCTCTTTATTAGGAAATATGTTTGAAAATTTATCAAACAATTCTTTTTTTGAAAATTTGGTTTTGTTATTTAATTTGTTCACTACATCTCCTTATTAAATATTTAAATTATGACTTAAATATGTTTATATATTTCATGTATAACTATTTTAATGAATAACAAGAAAAATATTTAATTTTCAATAAAGTTCTTTTTTTAGGACTTTATAGTTCTTTTTTTAGGACTTTATGATAAAATAGAAATATGAATATAAAAAAAGGAAGTGAATTATTAAGTTTTATTTGAGATAAAACTAAACATAAATATGAAAGAAAATATGTAAATCATTTTTATGAAAAAATGAAAAAAGAAAAATTTTCATATGTGTTTTATGGGCTAAGAAGAATTGGAAAAACAACAATGTGTTTTCAAATATTAAATAAATTCCTAGAAAATAAAATCTACAATGAAAATGAAGTTGCTTTTCTTGATATAGAATTAGAACTTTCACTCGGAACTACTAGCGAGTCAATTAAAAGATATATATTTGAATTTTTAAAAAATAACAAAATTAAATTATTCTTTTTTGATGAAGTTCAATTACTTGAAAATTGAGATATGTTTATTAAAAGTATTAATGATCATTTTATAAATACGAAAATAATCTGTTCTGGATCAAGTAGTTATAATCTAAAAGAAAAAGAATCGGGAGTAGGTAGATTTATAAAAATTAATATACAACCATTGATGTTTAGTGAATTTATTGAAATTAGAAAAAAAGAAATCAAAAACTTATCTAAAAAAGAAACAATTGATTTTTATTTAAAAGAAACCCCGTTTTTTGAAATATGAAAGATGAAAGATGAAGATTCAAAAAAAAGATATATGTTAGATATATTAGAGAAAACTATTATCTATGATTTGAATTTTATTGTAAATAGATCTTTCACCCCTTCTTATATGAAACAAATCATTAGAGAAATAGCTCTAAGCGAAACGGGTGAATTAAGTTTTGAAAAAATAAGATCTATTTTTTTTATTCCTAAAACTACATTTTATGAATACATAAACATTATGCAAAGTATTGGTATTTTAAACATTTTAGAAAGATATAATAAAAATTTGACCTTATCAAAAAGAGGACCTAATAAATATTATTTATCATTCCCATTCTTTTATAATCTATACATAAATTCAAATAATGTATTTAACATTGGTAAAAGATATGAATCATTGTTTTTAATGTATTTGAATTACAAATATAACATTGAAAATCTTGAAAGAAAAATATTTTACATAAAAGATAAAGACAAAAAAGGTGTATATCAAGAAATTGATTTTTATATTCCTGAAGAAAAAATTGCTTATGAACTTAAAACAAAAAATATTAATTTTAATAATCTATATTTAGAACTAAGTGAATCTAGTTCTATTAACCTAAAAACTATTGATATTAAAAATCTTTATGATTTTTTAAAAGAATAGTTTAAATCAATAATTTGTATAAAGTTACCAATTTCATTACCAATAATTTCCTTGATTAACTAATTTTTACCACTTATCACAAGTTGAATATTTGATGAGTCTCATTACTTTCAATTAATTTGAAGCATTTTTCTAACTCTTGATTTGTTATTATTGATCCTAACCTATATTTATTAGGATTTTGTAAATGTGTTTCAACATTAATTACCAAAGCTATTAAATCACACA
>CASEIC010000052.1 GCA_949288045.1 uncultured Mycoplasma sp.
ATTGTGCATAAATTTAATTAATTCATATAGTATAATTTTTATGAAATGGAAACATTTCCAAATATCATAATGAAAGGAGAAATTATGAGTAAATATTCTAAGTTTATTCCAACTCTTATTGAAATGCTTGGTACAACTTCAAATATTAAAGCTGCTACCCATTGTGTTTCAAGATTAAGATTAGTATTAGAAGATGAGAATAAACTTGATCAAGTTTCTATTGAAAAACTCCCTCAAGTTAAAGGTGTTTTTAAAGTTAATGGTCAAGTGCACATAATTATTGGTCAAGAAGTTCCGGATGTGTTTGCTGAACTGATGAAAGCCCCTGGTATGAGTGGTAAGGAAGCAACCGCTTCTTCTATTAAATCAATTGGAGCTCAAAATCAATCTTTTTTAAAAAGAATGATGAATCACTTAAGTGAAATTTTTATGCCTTTAATTCCTTTACTAGTTGCTGGAGGGTTAATCTTAGGTTTAAGAAATTTATTAGAAACAGAATGAGTAGATGGGGTTAGTGCTATTGCAAAAGTACCATTTTTTGAAGGACTAAACGATTTCCTTTGAATACCGGCATGTGCTGTGTTTTGATTCTTACCAGTATTTATAGTTTGGTCTATATTTAAAAAAATGGGGGGGTCACAGGTTCTTGGGATTTTGATTGGACTTTCTCTTTTAGTTTCACTTCCAAGTATGTATGATTTAACAGGAAATATGGGTTCTGAAGAACAACACACAAGTGTTGGATGATGAATGATTAGTGATTTCTTCACAAAAGGAAATGCTAACTTTCAATTCTCGGGATGAGGACCATATCCAATTAAAGTAGGTTATACATCACAAGTTATTCCTGCTATTGGAGTTGCTTTTGTCGGTGTTTATATTGAAAGATTTTTAAAAGCAAAAGTTACACCTGTTTTAAGACAAGTAGTAGTTCCATTAGTAACAGTTTTAGCAAGTTATACATTAGCAATGGTTGCTATTGGTCCGGTAGGATTTGTTATAGGAACAACAATTTCAATTATTCTTTCATTGGCATTAACAAATCCAATAGGTAAATATTTTATGGCTCCTATCTTTGGATTCTTCTATGGTCCGTTAGTAATCACAGGATTACATCACACATTAAATGCTGTTATGGCTCAAAACACAGGAATTTTAGGAGGTTCATTAATATTCCCAATTCTTGCAATGTCAAACATTTGCCAAGGTGCAGCATGTCTTGCTTATGGAATTATGCACAAAAAAGATGAAAAAGTTAAACAAACAGCTTTCCCTGCAACAACTTCGGCATGACTTGCTGTTACAGAACCAGCAATGTATGGAGTTAACTTGAAAAACTCATATGCATTCCTATCAGCATGTATTGGTTCAGCATTAGCATCAACATTAGTTGTTGCAGCTGGTGTTACATCAAATGGAATTGGTAATGGTGCATGATTAGGAGCTATTACAATTCAAGCGGATTCTCCAGTTGCTGGTGTAAATACTTGAGTAGGTACCGGATATACATGATTCTTGATTGCAGGTATTACAGGTACAGCAGCAACAATGGGACTAACATTTGCTTTAGCTAAAACAAACTTTGATTTCATTGCATTTGTTAAAAAACCATTTAATAAAATGAAAGATAAAAAAGAGGAAAAAGAAAAAAATAAACCAGTTGAAAAAATATCAAAAGTTATGTCAATTGGTAATGGTGATGTTTATCAATTAAACGATGTTAATGACCAAGTATTCAAAAATAGAATATTAGGCGATGGATTAGCAATTGATTGTTTAGATGGAAAAGTTTATTCACCTATTTCAGGAAAAGTTGAAGTAG
The DNA here is from genome assembly GCA_949288045.1 of uncultured Mycoplasma sp. GTDB lineage: Bacteria > Bacillota_I > Bacilli_A > Mycoplasmatales > Metamycoplasmataceae > UBA710. The sequence continues at coordinate 1,823 of CASEIC010000052.1, forward strand.
TTGCCCCGACAAAACATGCCTATGGAATTGTAGGTGCTGATGGAACATCAATTCTAATTCATATTGGAGTTGATACAGTTAATTTAGATGGCCAAGGTGTATTTAAACCTCATGTTGAACAAGGAACTAAAGTTAAAGCTGGTAAATTACTTTGTGAATATGATAGAAACAAAATAATTCAAGCAAACTTAGATCACAGAGCAATGTTCTTAGTAACTCCTGAATCAACAACATCAATTAAATCTAAATTCAATGGAAATAAAATTACTAAAAAAGATGTTGCATTCAATTTAAAATAATTCGTTTAGTAAGGGGAGAATATGAAAAAATTAGGTAATAAAATTATTTATGAATTATATCCATTATCATTTAATGATTCAAATAATGATGGTATAGGTGATATAAAAGGAATAATAGAAAAACTTGATTATCTTCAATTACTCGGAATTGATATTATTTGAATAACTCCTATATTTAAATCTCCAAAAAATGATAATGGTTATGATATATCAAACTATTGTGAAATAGATCCAACATTTGGAACTATGTCAGATGTAGAAAAATTAATAAAAGAAGCTAAAAAAAGAAATATTGGAATTATGTTTGATATGGTTTTCAATCATGTATCAACTGAAAGTGAATGATTTAAAAAAGCACTTGAAGGAGATAAAAAATACCAAGATTATTTTTACATTGTAAAAAGCAATGACAAAGTAAATCCTCCATGTAATTGAGTTTCTAAATTTGGTGGGCCTGCTTGAAAATACGAAGAAAAACTTGGTGGATGATATTTATGTTTATATGATAAAACACAAGCTGATTTAAAATGACTAAATCCTGAAGTTAGAAAAGAATTAATTAAGGTGATGAATTTTTGACTAGATAAAGGTGTTCAAGGATTTAGATTTGATGTTATCAATGTTATTGGTAAATCGGGCGAATTTATTGACTCTCCTGATTTTGGAAAATCACTTTATACAGACCAACCTATTGTTCATAAATATTTAAAAGAAATTAACAAAGCTACATTTGGAAAAATTGATGATTTTATAACAGTTGGAGAAATGTCTTCAACAACAATTGAAAATTGTGCTAAATATTCAAATCCTGAAGAAGAAGAATTAGATATGGTATTTAATTTTCATCACTTAAAAGTAGATTATAAAGATGGTGAAAAATGAGCTAATAAACCATGAGATAAAAAAGAATTCAAACAATTAATCAGAGATTGACAATTAGGATTAGCAGACAGAGGATGAAATACGGTGTTTTTAAATAACCACGATCAACCAAGAGTTAATTCAAGATATGGCGATGTTGAAAACTATTGATTTGAGTCATCAACAATGTTTGCAACAATGGTTCTAACTTTACAAGGTACTCCATTTATTTATCAAGGCGAAGAAATTGGAATGACAAATCCTAATTTTACTTCTATTGATGAATATAAAGATGTTGAATCAATTAATGCATACAACGAATTGTTAGAAAAAGGTTATAATGAAGAACATATTCTTGAAGTTTTAAGAGTTAAATCAAGAGATAATTCAAGGACACCAATGCAATGAATTGATAAAGAATATGCAGGATTTTCAAGTGTTAAACCTTGAATTGATGTAGCTAAAAATTATAGAAAAATTAATGTTGAATCACAAATCAATGATCCAAATTCGGTATTTAATTTTTATAGAAAATTAATTAAATTGAGAAAAACAAATGAATGTTTATATGATGGAAATATTGCTTTCATTGAAACAAGCGAAAATTTATTTGCTTATGAAAGAATTTATAAAAATAAAAGATTGTTAATAATCCTTAATTTATCAAATGAAGAACAATTATTTGAAATTACATCTAAAATAAATAACATTCTTATAAACAATTATAAAGATTTTGATTCAGTAAATATTAAACCATATCAAGCGGTTGTTATTGAAGTATAACATAAAGTTATTTTTCTTCTTTTCTTCTTGGTATTAATATTGTAGTAAACTCATGGTGCAAACTATACTTACCTGAAAGTAAATCACTTCAATTTTTAGAATGATTACCGCCTTTTGATCATTCTGAAGGATCTGTAGAATAAACATTTACCAAAGAACCCCCAGATCAAGTATAAAGTGGTGTTGGTAATCAATTACAAAATTGGAAAATAACATTCTTATTACTATAAATTCTACTTAATGTTGTTTCACTATTACTATTTTTTAAAATAATTGAAACATCAAAAATATACCTAAAAACTATTGCGTTAGAATCATTGTTTACATATTTGTAATCAAGTGGTTTGAAATGGAATTTCATTGAAACAGCATCAACATTTCTTAAAGTTAAATCACGATTTTTTAATTCATTTCAGCTCATTCCTCAAAATGAATTTGATACCCATTGATTCCATATACTAATTTCTGATGTATAGATTAATTCATCATTTTGTTTTGATAAACCACCAACAAGATCAATTTCAAAAGGTGTACTTATCATATTTTCTAAAGCTCTCTGGATATTAACACTTTGAAAAGTATCAACTTGTGTTCAATTATATATATCTATACGAGGGAAACTATAAGCATAATTAGATTTATTTATTAAATCTGTTCTCGTAAAAATATCATCTTTTCCTCTAAAATCTTTAATTAAACTTGTTTCAATATTGTTATTTGGTTCTTTAAATCCTGTAATAATGATAAATCTAATATTTTCATCCTCTTTAAGAATACCGCTTTCATTATAGTACTTATTAATAATCAAATTAAATTCAATCTTTTTTGAAACATTTTCTGCAATAGCATCTTGAACTTTTATATTAGAAATACTAAAATCATCAGGTAAATTTGTAAAAAATAATTCTCTATTATCCCAAACTAAATTATTAACATTATTAATTGATTGAGAAGCATAAAAATTTTGAACAACTGCTGATAAATCAACATTTGTTTTGATTTCTGTTGGTTTAACTTTTTTAAATCCTATGAAAGTAATTGCACCTAAATTCAATTCATCAACTGGCATTCCATTTTCAAGAGCTTTACCACCAATGATTGAAACATTAATTGTAATTTGTCCTGTTAAGTTGTTATATGTTAATGAATCTCAATCTAGTTTAATATTATCAACTGTACCAGGAGTTTTTCCTTCTCATCCATTAATGTTAGGTAAAATAGCTGCTTTTATATCAGCATCTGATTGTTGTGCAAGTTGAGGTAGAACATTAACCAATCCTAAATCTAGGTTATTTGCTAATGATGTAGTTGTTGAATCTGTTTTGAATCCTGTAATAGTTACTTGAACTGGATTGCTTGCCGATTCTACTAATACACCTGTTTCATCATCGTAATAAAGATTCAATGAAATTTTAGTTGAAATTTGTCCTGTTAAGTTATTTGCAACAATATCAGTTATAGTAATATTGTCAACACCAAATCCTTCAGGTAATGTTCCTTTGATGAATTCACCAATATTTTGTTTTATTAATTCTTTAATTGCAGCTTCTGTTGCATTGTCAGTTGGTAATCCCGCAGCTTCTGTAACAGTTGGGTTTGGATTAATTGTTGTTGGAACAATTTGTTTAAATCCAATAAATGTTTTTGCTCCTAGGTCAAGATTTGTTTTAGGTTCTCCATTAACTTGTCCACCATTTTTAAGAATGATATTAATTGTTAGTTTTCCTTCTAAATTGTTAAATTGAGCACTTCCTCAGTTTAACTCAATATCACTCTCTAAAAGAGTGTATCCATCAACAACTTTTGTCACGTGAGGTATTATTGCCAATTTAATTTCACTATCAACACTCTGAGCTTTCGAAGATAAAACACTTGAGAATCCTAAGTCTAAATTATTCGATAAAGAAGTTGTGGTTGTATTTTTAACAAATCCACTAATGCTAAAACTCATTTTTTCGTTGTTATCAATAAATATAAAACTCACAATAATTTTTTCTTCAGTAGAATTAATATCTTCAATTACATGAGAAATATTAAAAAAACTATTTTCATCAAGAATTAAATCACTATTTTCAAATATTTTATGTTTGTTATCAAATAGTCACTTACTATTAATAATCTTTATTGAATTCAATGCATCATTTGCATCTAAATCCGCAAAAGAAGATACATCAAAATTATCTTTCTTAATTGAAACATTTTCATCATCAACACTTATTGTTGGTTGTTTTTTCTTATTATTCATTGATACAATACCAGCAACACACAAAAACAAACCAGATGCTATTAGACCTCCAGTAACACAAATTATAAATTTAGATTGTGAACTCAATTCTTTTCATTTTTGAATAATAGACATATCAATAAATAATTATAATATATATTATATATGAAATTTAATTCTCTTCTTCCCAAGTAA
>CASEIC010000053.1 GCA_949288045.1 uncultured Mycoplasma sp.
AAAAAGCTGCACCTAAAAAACCAGCAGCAAAAAAATCAACAAAACCAACTACTAAAAAACCAAGTAGTGCTGTTAAATCTACACCTAAAAAATCAACAAAACCAGCAGCAAAAAAATCTACACCAAAAAAAACAACTTCTAAAAAAGCTGCACCTAAAAAACCAGCAGCAAAAAAATCAACAAAACCAACTACTAAAAAACCAAGTAGTGCTGTTAAATCTACACCTAAAAAATCAACAAAACCGGTAACAAAAAAAGGTAAGTCATCACAATCTACAACAAGAGAAGTTGTTATCAATAATAAGCTAGTTAAACTTCCAAAAAGACTTGGTGTTGAATCATATTCATGTATTTGAAGAATTTATAATATGATTGATCAAAAAACAAAAGAATCTTATACAAAAAGATTTTGAATTGTTATTGGAGATGGACACAAAAGATATAGAAAATTTGAAACATTACATGAGGCAATAAGATATTTTAGAGCACTTAAAAAATTTGCTAGAATGAGAGTTCAATCTGTTCACTCAAAAGATTTTATAAGAACAGTTTATACATTCTATGAAATGGCTTGAAGTGGTATTGAAATTGAGAAAATTAATCCAATTGAAAATCAAAATGTTTGAAAAACAACAAAAATTGATGTTGAAGATGATAATTATGAGGATGAATTTACTCAATATGATACAAAAGAAGTTGATTATGGTGAATTCAATGAAGAAGAAGTTAATAGAATTCTTGCTGAATCAGAAGGTGATGCAATTGTTATTGAACCTATAACTTTAAATAAAGAAAACAAAGAAGAAAAAAAACCATTACCACACGAATATTCACATGATAATCAAGAAAGAACTTCAATAACTGAATTAGTTGGTATTGATGAAGATGATTATGAATCTGATGATAAATTAAATAAAACATTTGAATTAGATGAAGAAGATGACGAACTTCCACCATATCAAACAACTTCACACACAATTGAACAAAATAAATCTGCATTTATTGAAGAAGAAGAAAAATATGATCCATATGAAGTTACAGGATATATTTCTATTGAAGATCAATTAAAAGAAGATGACGAACTTCCACCATACGAAGAAACAGCTGTTTATACTTTCGAAAATACAAGAACTCAAGAAGAAGTAATTCCAACACCTGCACCAATTAAAATAGAAGAAACACAACCTATAAACACACAATACACAACATATGAAAGTTCTTCTCAACAAGAGCCTAAGTTATATGATTTAGCAGATAGAGAACAACCACAACCAATTAGTGAAGAACAAACGCCAGTTTATCAACAACCATCACAAACATATCAACAATCAACACAGCCACAAACAAATAATTCTTATAGTGATAATAATGATGATGAGTTTGATATTACACAACACAACACAGCCTTAACTCCAACTAGTGAAACTCCATTAGTAGGTGGAAAACATAATAGCAAATTAAAAGTTTTATATTGATTGTTTGTTGGTATTATTTGTTTAGTGTTGGCAGCTATTGTAGTGATAGCATTACTTGCTGTTGGAAACATTATTTAATTTAAGTAACAAATAAGGTGATAAAATGACTTTTGCAAATCTTGAATTTGAATTAATAGTATTAATAATCGTAATAGTAGCAATAGTATCAATATCATTGATTATTTTGTTAATTCCTTATATTGTTAGATTAATTGAAAAAATAAAGTCAGATAAGTCAAAATCACAAGAATTAGGATCATCAAGTAAGATTCGTTTAATCAATCAATTAAGAGAATCTGTTGAATTTTTATCAAGAACAAAAACAGGAGCTTTAATTACAATTGAAAACAATGATAATTTAGATAATTTAAGAACTGATGGTGTTAAATTAAATGCCGATATTTCATCTTCATTAATTATTTCAATTTTTAATAAAAATTCTCCATTACATGATGGTGCAATTGTTATTAGAAATGGAAAGATTTTGTATGCATCAACATACTATAAAATAACAAAAAAATCAATTGATAATAAATATGGGTCAAGACATAGAGCAGGACTAGGAATTTCGGAAGTTTCAGATGCTGTAACTATAGTTGTTTCTGAAGAAACCGGTGGAGTATCAATTACTAAAGATTCAATGTTAATTCCAATTAAATTAAGTGAATTCCAAGAAAAACTAGTTTTCTTTTTAAAAGATTAATTTATTTTTTTAAAAGGAGGTGTTTATATGGAACAACAAGAAAAAAAATACGATATTAAGAAAATGATTGTTGAAAAGGATTTGCATTCTATTAGAGAATATGCAGATAACACCTCTTTAGATGATATAGCAAATGAACTACATGAGTTAAATGATTTGGAAGTAGCTCTATTTTTTCGTTTTTTAAAAACCGAAAAATCTTCTGAGCTATTTTCACATTTAACCGAAGAACAACAACAAACAATTATTAGAAATTTAACAAAAAACGAAATTGCCGATTTTATAAATGAATTATATTCAGATGAAATTGCCGATGTTTTAGAAGCGCTTCCTCCTGACATGGCAAAAACAATTTTGCTAACAGTTGATAAAGATACAAGAGTTAAAGTTAATCAAATTTTGCAATATGAAGATGATCAAGTTGGATCAGTTATGTCTGTTGATATTATTGCATTAAAAACAACCCTAACAAATAAAGAAGCATTGGCATTAATTAAACAAAGAAGAGAAGAATCTGAAATAGGACAATATTTTTATATTGTAGATAGTAAAAACAAACTTCAAGGTTTTACAACGCTTGAGGATTTAGTATTTAATCCAAAAGATGAACAAATAACTGAAAAAATGAAACAAGGAGTCTCATTAAAAACAAAGCAATTAAAAGCAGAAGCTGCTCAAATATTTGCTTCTGAAGGTTATTCTGCTTTACCTGTAACTGATGATAATGGTGTTTTAATTGGTATGCTTACATCGGATGATGTTATTGATATTCTTCAAGAAGAAGCATCAGAAGATATTTATAAAGCAGCCGGTATCTCCACAACAGATCAAGGAACAGTTTCATACATTAAAACATCTATAATGTCACTTGTTAAATCAAGAATTTTTTGATTATTAATTCTTATGATTGGATCAACATTATCACAAATCATAATTCAATTATTTAGTGATCGTTTTGAAAATGAATTAAAATCAATACCTGAACTTGTTGGAATTGCAATTACTTCTGTTTTAATAGCTTTAATTCCTGTTACATCAGCAACTAGTGGTAATGCCGGTTCTCAAACAACATCAACCTTAACTCGTGCAGCTTCGCTTGGTGAATTAAAAGATGTTAAAACCAATAAGATTATTATCAAAGAAACAATGGTTGGTTTAGTATTGGGATCCATATTAGCCATTGCAAACTTTGCTAGATTAGTAATTTACTATATGGCATATAATGGAATGTTATTTGATCATTATAAGTTTTTATTATTAATTTCTGCAATTTCTTCTATATCATTGCTTTTATCAATAACATTATCTAAATTACTAGGTTCATCAATTCTTGCTTTAATAATAAAAACAAATAAGGATCCTGCTGTTATGTCCGGACCACTAATAACAACAATAATTGATGCATTATCTACATTAATTTTCTTTGCATTATCTTATGCAATATTGATACCAATATTTTTGTAAACATTATTTAATTCCTTTCTCATCTAAAGCAGCATAAACTTTTTCAGTAGTTTTAAAATTTATTTTAGCAATTTCATATAATGCTTTTCTCCCGTATTTTTCACAAAAAGCAATAGCTACTTTTTCCACTTCACTATTTGTCCCTAAAGGGAATTTCATTTCAATAGCTTCTTCTTGTTCTTTCATCATTTGCAAGAAATGATATCTAGCAACAATAGAGGCAGCCGCAACAGCAACATGAATGTTCTCTGCTTTTTCTGCTAATATTATTTCTTTTTGTATTTCATCTGTTTTTAATTTTGATTTCATAAGATTTTCATAGTACTTTGTAATATTATCAACACTTGCAAAGGCATCAAGAAGAATATAATCTTCATTTACCTTATCATATTTTTCTAATGTTGTAATACATTTTAGATGTAAAAACATTTTTAATTCATGAGCATTCATATATTTAGATAGATTGTTATAACCTTTTTGTGTTAAATGATTAACTCTAAACTTAATTAGTTCTTTTATTTTTGGAAACAATTCTAAAATTTTATTGTCACTTAATTGTTTTGAGTCTTTAACTCCTAAATCAATTAGTTTATCTATATTTGAACTATCTACATAAACAGCAGCAGCAACTAATGGTGTTAAATAATCACCAACCCCAGTTTCATCAGCACCAATAATATTTTTACCTTTTAAAAAATCATCTGATTCTAATTTTGAAATTTTAAGGGGTTTAAAATCAGTTTTTGTAAAATCGGGTTTTTTGCCCTTACCTTTTTTAAATGCCATTTTGTACTCCTTCAAACATATATATTTATTTTTCATTATATAAACATTTTTGTCTAAACTTTTTAAAAATTTTTTTCCAAGTACCATTAAATATAAATATTTAAAAATCTATAATAAAATAAATAAATATGAATATGGTTGATACAATTGCGGCAATTTCAAGTGGATATATAAATCAGGCAATTTCAATAATTAGAATTGTTGGTCCTGATGCTTTGTCGATAATAAAAAAAATTTTTACAGGGAAAATTGGACCTAATAAAACTATCCAATATGGTTTTATTAAAGATAAAGATAAAGATAAAGTATTAGATGAGGTTTTGGTAAGTTTTTTTATTGGTACTGATAATTTTGTTGGTGAAGATACTGTTGAAATAAATGCTCATGGAGGTATTGTAATTAGCCAAAAAATTTTAGATTTGGTTTTAGCTCATGGAGCTAGACTTGCAACAAATGGAGAATTTACAAGAAGAGCTTTTATGAATGGAAAAATGTCCTTGATAAAAGCCGAAGCAATTAATGATTTAATTAATGCAAGAACTTCAAAACAACAAGAATTTGCAATCAATTCATTTAATCAAGAAAAAGAAAATAAAATAAATGAATTTATAAATGATTTAGAATATTTGATTGGATTATGTGAGGTTAACATAGATTATCCTGAATATGATGATGTTCCTGTTCTTGAAAATAAAGAATTCAATAAAAAGATTAAAAATCTTATTAATAATTTAGAAAAAATTGTTAAATCTTCAGAAGCAAATCAGGTTTTTATAAGTCCTCTTTCAATTGCTCTTGTTGGTAATCCAAACGTCGGAAAATCTTCATTAATGAATGTAATTTTAAATGATGAAAGATCAATAGTTACAAATATACCCGGAACAACAAGAGATGTTATTGAGTCAGAAATTGTGTTTAATAATTATATTTTGAAATTTAAAGATACGGCTGGTATAAGAAAAGCAAAAGATGAAATTGAGAAAATTGGAATTGAAAAAACTTGAAAAGAAATTGATAATGCAGATGTTATTATTCACATTATTGACTCGTCAAAAGGAATGAATGATTTTGATAAGCAAATAATAAATAAATCCAAATCTAAAAATTACATTCAGTTATGAAATAAATCTGATTTAATTAAATTTAAATCCAAATCTAAAAATTACATTTCAACAATTAATAAAGATATCAAATCCTTATCAAAAGAATTAGATCATATATTGTTATCAAAAGATATCAAATCTTCAAATTTAACATATAATCCAAGACAAACTTCGTGTTTAAAAAAAGCTTTGAATAATTTATTAAATGCAAAAGAATCGATAAGCAAAGGTATAACATATGATGTTGTTATACTAGATTTACATGAGGCTTGAGAAGCATTGAAAGAAATAATTGGAAATGTTGATAAAGAAGAATTACTAGATAGTATTTTTAAGAATTTTTGTTTAGGTAAATAATTGACATTAGAATTAAATTATCTTTATAATTATATTTATTATGATTGGTGTTGATATTACTTCAATAAATAGATTTAAAGATAAAAAAATAAACTTTTTTAAAAGAATCCTTTCCGATGAAGAATTTAAAGAATGAGAAAAATCAGAAAACAAGGAATTATATGCTGCTCAGAGATGAGCAATTAAAGAAGCTATATTTAAAGCAGATAATAATTTCCACAATTTTCATAATATTAATCTAAAGAGAAATGAAAAAGGTATTTTTGTTTTTAAAAACTTCAAGATTTCTACATCAAAAGAAAATGAATATGTAATTGCTTTTGTAATGGGGGTATAACATGTATAAGTTAAAAGTTTTATTGGTTGCAAATAAGTGTAAAAAGATGTGAAAAAAATCATATCAAGAAAATTCGAAGTACTCACTTCAATATAGAACAGATTATTTGGTTAGCAAAATTAAATCTTTGATGAAGTCATTAAAAATTGAGATAGTTGTTAAAGGTTATGAAAATCTTGGCAATTCTGGTCCTTGTATGCTTTATGGTAATCACCAAGATAATTTTGACGCACTTGCAATAGTTTATGCTTTAGCTGCTCAAACAGAAGCTAAGGATGATTTTAATAAAATTCCTACCTTTATTGCAAAGCATTCATTGCAGTACAAAAGTTATACAAGATATCCGTTAAATTGTCTAGATACATTTTTTTTGGATCGTGATGATGTTAAAAAGAGTTTAGAAACATATGATAAATATGGAAGATTCGTCAAAGAAAATAAAACATATGGTGTTATATTTCCAGAAGGAACAAGAAATAGAGAGGGCAAAATTGGAGAATTTAAACCAGGATCATTTAAAGTCGCAAAAAAAGAATTAATGCCAATTATTCCGTTTACATTAAATAATACTGTTGGTGCATTTGATAAAGAACGTAAAGATGTTTTAAAAGTAGAAGTTATTTTTCATAAAAAAATCTCTGCAATGTCATTAACAACTCAAAACACAATTGCAATAGCAGAAAGAGTTCAAAAAATTGTTGAATCTTCTTTTGTAAAACCACAATATGAATTTAAAGCTTCAGAAGCTGAAGATGAAAATATAGAAGAATCCAAAGCAGCAAAAAGATGATGAAAAAAAGAAGCAAAAAGACAAAAAAAAGAAGCAGAGAAAGAGAGAAAAATTAGAGAACAAGAAAGAAAAATTGAAGAGGCTCAAAAAAAAGAAGATGAAAGATATGAAAAATCTATTAGAAAAAAAGAAGAAAAAACAAAGAAAAATAAATAATTTTATGTATGTATAATTATTATCATGATCATGTAAGGAGCAAAAAGTGTCAAATCAAAAAATTGTTGATTCAAGTGATATTAATTTCTCGTTAGGAAATTTCAATGGTCCTCTTGATCTTTTATTAGAACTTATCAAGAAGAAAAATGTTGATATTTTTGAGGTAGATTTAGTAGAACTTGCAACTCAATATTTGAAAATTATTGAAGACTTGCAAGCTAAAGATATTGATGTTGCCAGCGAATATTTAGTTATGGCTTCTGAACTTATTTACATTAAAGCAAGATTAATATTGGCTGATCCCGAAGAAGTTAAAGAAGTTGAAGAAGATAGAATTAGAATTCTTAAACTTATTGCAGAATATCAAGAATTTAAAAAAATTTCTCAAGATCTTAAATTGCAAGAAGCAAAAAGAAAAGAAGTTTTTATTAAAAAACCATCAAATACAGAGGATTTTCTTAAAGAAATTGATGATGCTGCTCTTGATGGATATGGGACAACCTCAAAACTTATTAAAACATTAAGAAAAATGTTTGAAAGAAATTATGCAGAAAAACTTAGAAAAATTAAATTAGAAACATTTAATTTATCACCTTCTGAAAGAAGAGAACAAATTAGAGAAATAATTGATAAGTTGCATTCTGATATCATTCCTTTTGAGAAAATTTTCTCAGTTCCATCATTAAATCATTTTGTTATAACATTAATTGCAGTATTAGATATGACAAGAAGAGAAGAGTTAGTACTAGAACAAGATAAACAATTTGATGAAATTATTATTAGAAAAGGAGTACACTATTAATTATGACAGCAAGAGAAAAAGTTATTGAAGCATTAATATACATTAAAGGTGATGAAGGTATCAAAGTTGAGGATATTAAAGAAGTTTTTGCGCTTGAAACTTTAGCAGTTGCAAAGGATTTAATGAATAAGTTTGTTGAAGCCTTTAATAAAGAAAAAAGAGGATTGATGGTTGAGGAATATAATGGAATTTATAAATTTGTAACAATTCCCGAAGCTAAAGAATTTATTTCAACATTAGTAACAAACGAGCAAAGAGCAAAACTTTCAGATGCAGCTTTAGAAGTTGTTGGAATTATTGCTTATAAAGCACCTATTACGAGATCATCAATTAATGCAATTAGAGGAAAAATTTCAGATCACTTAGTTAATTTATTAATGTTAAAAGGATTGGTTGAAGAAGTTGGTATTGCCAGAACTCCTGGAAATCCTGTTCTATTTGGTGTAACAGATAAATTTTATGATTACTTTAGAATTAGATCAATTAATGAATTACCAAGATTAAGTGATTTTGCAAATATAGATTTAGATTCAGATACAACTGAAGAAGTTATTGATTTATATGGTTCACAAAGAGAAGATAATTAATGAATTTAATTAAATTTAAAGCCACCAAAAACGATGAAGGAAGAACATTATACAAGTACTTAGTTAAACAATTAAATAATGTTCCTAATTCTGCAATTGAAAAATTGTTTAGATTAAAGGATATTAAGGTTAATGGCAAAAAAACAAATGATAAATCATATTTATTAATAGCAGGCGATGAGATTTTGGTTTATGGTGTTGAAGATTCTAAAATTGAGATTTTTAATCCAACACAAGTTCAATTTAAAGTAATTTATGAAGATAACAATATTTTAGTTGTTGATAAACCAATAAATATTTCTATGCACGGTTTTGTAGATTCTTTAGATAATCAGGTTTTGAATTATCTTAAATATAAACAAATTGATTCATTTAAACCAGCAAGTATAGGAAGACTAGATAGAACAACATCTGGTTTAATTGTTTATGCAAAAACATATAAAGCACTAGTTCAATTGAATGAAAAAATAAATAAACACGAAAAATATTACTTATTAAAATCTGATTTTCCATGAGAAAAAAAAGAAGTTATTTTATTTGCTAGAAAAAATGCAAAAACACATGAATTAGAGACTTTTGAAACAAAACCGGGCATAAAAATGGAAACAATTTTTTTTAAAGATAGAAATAAAAAATATGCAAAAATTTTAACAGGAAAAAAACACCAAATTAGATTATCTTTAAAACATTTAGGTTATCCAATATATGGCGATAAAAAATATGGTGGAAAATTTGACAAAAGAGTTTATTTACATTCATATAAAATTGTTTTTCACGAGCTATCAAATGATTTGGAATATTTAAATGAAATTCAATTTATATGTAATATTAAGTGATAAATTTATTGGTATTATGGTAAAATAATTATTTTAGATTTGGATAAATTAAGGCTATATAGAGAGATGTATAGAGAAGCAAAAAAAAGAATTAAAGCAAGAAAGCATCAATATTTATCAATAGCACTAGTAGTTAGTGCAAGTATTTTAACTCCAACTTTGATTGTCTTAACTAATAATGAAAGCAATAATAATCTAAATTTTGCAGGCAAAAATTTAACTATTAGTTCTACACCACCAGCTACAGTGATTAATCCAACTGCTACTTATAAAGGTGATTTAACAGCTTCACAATTTAGTAAAGAAGTGGCAATGGAATACATCAATGCAAACAAAGGTGATTTTTTCACAAGTTTACCTGCTGATTCGGAAATT
>CASEIC010000054.1 GCA_949288045.1 uncultured Mycoplasma sp.
AAAGAATGTTTGAAATTTTAGATAAAGAAACATCAATTAAAGAATCATTAAATCCAAAAGATATTAAAAATGGAGAAATTGAATTTAAAAATGTTTCATTTAAGTATGATAAAGCTTCACAAGAAAAGAAATATACTATCAATAATGTTTCTTTTAAAATTGCTTCTGGACAATCGCTTGGGATAATTGGTCAAACAGGAAGTGGTAAATCATCACTAATTAAATTACTTACACGTTTATATGAAATTGATAAAGGTTCAATTTCTATTTCAGGTATTGACATTAAAGATATTAGTTTTAAATCTTTACGTAATGATATTTCAGTTTCATTACAAGAAAAAATTATCTTAAAAGGAACATTTAAATCAAATATTTTAATTGGTAAAACTAATGCAAGTGAAAAAGAGGTTATTGAAGCTGCTAAAAATGCTGAAGCTTGAGAATATATTTCAAAAAAAGAAGATGGTATTAACGGAATTGTTGAGGAACGTGGAAGTAATTTATCTGGTGGTCAAAAACAACGTTTATCAATTGCAAGAGCATTAATTAAAGATGCAAAGATTTTAATTATAGATGATTCAACAAGTGCTTTAGATACTATTACTGAAAGAAAGATATTGAACAATCTTGATAAGAAATTTAAAGGGGTAACAAAAATTATCATTAGTCAGAAAGTAAAATCAATTCAAAATTGTGATAATATTATTGTTCTAGATCAAGGAAAAATTGTTCAACAAGGTAAACATGAAGAATTATTAAAAAATAAAAACGGAATTTATCGTCAAATTAGTGATTCACAAAAAACATCACTTGAAGGATAGAAAGGAGGAAGAAATATTATGAAAACTAAAATGCAAAATAAAGCAAAAACTAAAAAAGCTAATTCATGAGAAATTATGAAGTTTTTATGAGATTACTCATCAAGAAATAAATTTTGAGTTATATTAGTCTTGATAACGTCTTTACTTTCTGCAGGATTTAGTTTATTTGCAGTTTTTTTAATGTCAGAAATTGTAGGATCAATTATGTATTTATCATTGGTTAATTTTACATGAAATTCTACAGGAGTAAAATTTGTTATTACCATTAGTATGATGCTTGGTTCATATATCTTGTTTTTTATATGTAACTGTATTCAAAGTAGATTATTAGTTAATATATCTCAGCATATAGGATTCTTTTTAAGAGCTGATTTATTTAAAAAACTACAACATTTAGCAACTAGTTTTTTAGATTCTCAATCAACCGGAAATTTAATGAGTATATTTACAAATGATATTGATATATTAGTAATGACATTTAGTCAATCAATCAACACATTTGTGACAGGTGTAGCATCTACAATCGGAGGTTTATTATTAATCTTCTTAGCAAATCCAGTATTAGCTTCTATTTCATTAGGTTTATGTATTATCTTATTTTTCTTCTTGATTTTATTTATTAAAAAATCACAACCACACTTTTTAAAACAACAACACTTATTAGGTGAATTAAGTAGCGAAGTTCAAGAATATAATTTTGCTCATGATATGACTACACTATATGGTTATGAAAAAGAAATTATAGATAATTTTGATAAAAAGAATCTTGAATTAAGAAAAACAACACGTAAAGCACAAACAATTTCTGGTTTAATCATGCCTTATAATAACTTTATTAATAACTTTATTATTACAATTATTATGCTCTTATTATTTGTTTTTATGGCATTAAAACAAGAAATATTTGATGTAAGAGCAATTAATATGAATCTAGTATCATTAGCAATGTTATTCTTAGCAGTTCTAAGACAAACTACAAGTCAACTTTCTCAGTTCTTATCTCAGTTAAATGCTTTACAATTAACTTT
>CASEIC010000055.1 GCA_949288045.1 uncultured Mycoplasma sp.
TAATTAGCATCAGCTGTTTGATAACCACTAGCAGATAATGCAATTTGTTCTATTCTTGGTTCAATACTATTTTTATTAAATGTATATTTTTGAATATAAGGAATTAAACCTGTTGGTGTAAATTTGTTTTCATCAAAAAGAATTTCAAAACCACCAAATGTAATATTCGAAGCATAATCTCCACTAGCAAAAGCAGTTCCGTTTAGTTCAGCAATATAACCTATATCAAATTTATTTTCTTTTAATAATTCACCATTTTTATCTCTTGGATCATATAAAAATGATTCAGGAGGATAAGCATTAACTCAAACTATTTTAGGTATATACATTCCAGTTTCTCTATTTGCGAAATCGCCTCTATAATTTTCAACATCTTCTTCATTAAAATATTTTTGATCATTAATGTCATTAATATTTTGATTGTCTGAATATCCTAACATTTTTAAATTTGTTTTAGAATCTAATAATTCCATATTGATATTCATAGCTCATTTAATATTGGTATATCTATCTTCTATATTTTCTGCTTTTGAATTAATATCAAACTCTTTTACAATAATATGAAATTCAAAATTACCACCAATTTTTCTATTAGCCATTATGTAAGGACCTAAATTAGCTTTAAACGATGAACCATCATCATTGGCAGCAGAAGGATAAATAGGTGATTCCGTTCCGTTTGAGGTTCCTTTTTCGGTATCGAATTTGCCTGTAACAATATATGGCTTATATTGAGAAAATGTACCTAATGGTAAGTTTGTTATTGGATCTCTAACATCAATCATTTTATTTTCCATTTCCAAATGAAATGGATCATATATTTTGAATGCACCTACATATCTTATGTTTTTATTTTTATCATTAATGAATTTTGCTGCTTCTGTCTGTATTCATTTTGAACTCGATTCAACTTGCTCAGATGGAATTGAAACTTCTACTTGTTTAATTTCAATAGAACAACTATTTATGTTGATTTCATCATTTGATGAAAACATTATTTTACTTGTATTGAAAATATTTATTTTTCCATTGACAATTTCAAGTCCTAAATTTATTTTGTTGCCAACTATTGATATATTTGATCCATTGTAATCATTCTTATCAAGAACAATAGAACTATAAATCTTTCCATTGTTAAATATTCTATTGAATTCAACCACTTTTTCAAGTGTATACTCACCTAATTTAATTTTTAATGTTGGTTTTATAATAGTTCCTGCTTTAGCTATAACTGGAAACTTTTCTTGGATAATTAAATTTTGATTGTTATTATTTTGAATATATTTTGCTTCATTAATATTTACATTAAATGAAGATATTTCATTAGGTAATGGCGAATTTTGACCTAATCTACAATTTTGATATTCTTTAATCAAGAAATTATCATGATAACCATCTGATGAGCCTTTATATGGAGTTATTGTAACCAAATCATCTATTGAATAATCTGCTTCAGAACTTAATTGAGTTGATACTTTAACTTTGAATGATAAATAGCTTTCATTATTGAAAAATTTAAATATTCTTCCTTTAGGTAATTGATATCTTATTTCAATCTCTTTTGTTCCTTTTAGACCTCTAATTGAATCTGGTATATTTGCTATTATTTGTCCTGCTTCATCATTTCCTACATATTTTCCTTTTTCATTACTTCAAATTGATATTGGACCTAATGGTGAATTGATAATGTTTGTATTATTGAAAAATTCATTAATTCTATTATTTACAATTTCATTAAATACTTGTTCATTTTTAGAATTTTTGTCATAATCAAAAATAATAGAATTTGTTGCATTCTTGATAATGATTTGTTGACACACTATTTCCTTAAATGTTTCTTCAAATAAGGTTAGATCATATTGAGTGTAGGGCAAATGAAAATCATAATAAATATTTTTTGTTGAATTTAAATTAAAATTAACTTTTATATTTCCTCAACCTCATCCACCGCCTGATCTATCTTTTGATTTTAAAGTATCATTAAATGCTACATTTAAAATACCATTTGTTGCATTAAAATTAAATTTATAATCAAATTCAGATAATGCATAATCTCTTTCATAATAACCATCATTAACATTTCAATGTATACTCCTATTACCAACAATATTTGTTGTTGTAACATTTGTATCTTTATTATCTAACTCAATAATTTGATAGCTATTTGTTGGTTTAACTTTTGATGTTCTATGTTCTTCGTTAGCAAAATCATTTGCTTTGTAGAATAAACCCATAGAATATCCATCATTATGTGTACCATAATCATCAAATTCAATATTATATTCTAGAAAATCTCCACCATTAGTTATTAATATAGAAGAATCTTTTAAATATTCTCCATTTTTCCAATCACCCAAATAATGACTATTTATTTGATTTGATAAATCTATATCAAATTCTAAACTATATTTCCTATCACCATTTGTTTTATGATGACCATTCTTATGGTCTGATCAAGATTTGATTTGGATTTGTCCATCTTTATTAAATTCATCATTATTACTTGTAGGAAAATTTTGGGGCTTATTAAATTTTTTTAAATTAATAATTGAATTTAAATTTTTACCAACTAAATTTATTTTTTTTATATTACTTTTTAGATCATTAGTTTCTTGATTGCTAAAGGGTAATAATTGTTCTTTACTTATTATAGGAATCATAAATAATGTTGATGAAGTCATAAATAGATTAAACAATAAAAATGTACTAACAACTTTCTTCTTCATTACTTACCTCCTTTTTTCTTTTTTTGCGTTTTTACTTCTCTTCAAAATCTTTTTATCTTTTTCAATTGCTTCTCTCAATAGTTTTGATTTAACACATCTTTCAATATAATTAATAATTGCCTCTCTATCTTTTAATCAATCTTGTTCTCTAATTCTTATTAAGTTATAGTTTCTTGATTTTAGATATTCTTCTTTATCTATATCTTCAAATCAATCTTGAATTGTTAGATTCTTCTTCCAATCATCTAATATGATTAGTAAATCTACTTTCTTAGTTGATTCAGTATAAAATACTAAATCTACTTTGATTGAACCGATTTCAGGATTTTGAATTATATTTATTCCTTTGAACCTCTCATCATCTTTAATTGTTTTAAATACATCTTCTTTAAATGATGAATTATTACTTTTACCTTTTGTTAGTTGTCCATCGCTTGATTTTAATTCTTTTGTTTTTGAATCTAAATATGCAATTCATTTTTTAAATATTAATGTTGATTCATTTAAATTGTTTGGATCAATTTTTACATTATCTTTATTTAATGATTTAAAAATAATCATTTTACTTCTTGCTCTTGTAATTGCAACATTTAAGTAATTTTGACCTCTAGGTTTTGACAATAAATCATAATCTTGCGATTCTTTAGAATAAGTGGTCGAAATTATTACTAATTCACCTTCATCACCTTGAACAGATTCAAGATCACCAATTACCAAGGTTTTTCTTTTAATTCTTGTTAATAAATCACTATTTGCCAATTTATCAATTTGTGATAATAAATATTCTTTTTGTCTTTTACTAAAACAAATAACAATTACTTTACTAAATTTATTAATATCTCTTGTTAATTTATTTAACACAAGTTTAGCTTCATCTTTGTTTATTCCATCTTTTTCTTTGTTTTTTAAATTTGTATTAATTTCTAATGGAATTTGTTCAATATTATTTAATGTTGAAAATAATAATTTTGCTTCATAAAAATTGTTGTTTGAAAACTCGATTAATTCTTTAGATTCTGAACGATAATGATTTTTTAGTGTGTATGTATTTCAATAACTTACTTTTGCTCTATCAAGTAATGATTCAGATCAATCAAATTCAATTTCTTTTACTAAAGGACGATAATCTGGATCTCAATCCAATTCATTAAATGAAATTCTTTCTGGTTTTAATTGTTTATCATCTCCTGATACAATTACTTGCTTACAACGATAAACCATTGGATATGCTTTTTCTAAAAACATTTGAGATGCTTCATCAAATATTCCAACATCATAAATACCTTTATCATTAGGAACATAATAACTTAATAATTCAGGTTTAGATATTCATACTGGAAATATAATTTTTAAACAATCTAAAAATTCAGATATAAAATCATTTATTTTTGGCCTTATTTCCATTCTTACAATTTGAAACATTTTTTCAATTTTGTCTTGGATCGATTTATCAGTCTTAGATAATAAATATTTAATATGTTTTAAATATGTGGATGCAAGAGCTTGATCAATGTTTAAAATAAAGTCTTTATTATTTCTTAAATACATTGAGATAGACCTTGATATATCCCTTTCAATAATATGTTTATTTTTATTTAGCTTCTCTGTTGAATAAACATTGATGTTTATTAATTCTCTTTCTATTTGATTTACACGATACTTATAATATTGATGAATAATTCTTTGTTCAAAATTAATAATGTTTTGATTATAAAATTCGATAAACGATTTTTTAATTAATGAGTTATTGTTATAGAAATAAATAACAATTGGGTCAAATAGTTCTTTTTGTTCATTTATTAATTGATTTAAATATATGTTTGATCTAAATAATTTTATTTTTTCAAATTCTTGAATTACTTTAACAAATACATCTAAAACATTTTTAGACTTTTTAGATTTAAACAACATTTTAGATGTAGAGATTTCGCCCTTATAGTAATATCTATTTAATAGATTTTCTATTAATGATGGTGTAATTGAAATATATTTTGCTAAAAATTTTTCATGTCTTGCACTATGTTTTAAAAGAAACTTTTTAATATATTCTTGCTCAGCTTTAGACAATGATTCTAACATTGAATTGATATTGTTTCAAATAGAATAATTATTTGATAAGAAGAAACAATCATTTTCTAAATTAGACATAAAGTCTTTATCTTTATTTAAAAGATTTTTACTAATAAAGTCATTCAATTTATTTATTTTTTGTTTCAGAATTTCAAATGAATCTAGTTTGAAATTTGAAATATCATTTTCAGATAAAAATCTATTCAATTCTTGCCTCATTGAATCAAATTTATTAGTATCTTCTTCATTAAGTTCATATTTTTCTATAAATCAATTGAATTCAGCAACTTTTGCAATAAATTCAGTTGCAGATTGCAACTTAACAAATTTATTTTGATATTCATGTCAAAAATCATTTACACCA
The DNA here is from genome assembly GCA_949288045.1 of uncultured Mycoplasma sp. Lineage (GTDB taxonomy): Bacteria > Bacillota_I > Bacilli_A > Mycoplasmatales > Metamycoplasmataceae > UBA710. Next base: position 5,161 of record CASEIC010000055.1, read on the forward strand.
TTTTTGTTATTTGCTACGAAATTTTCTACTTCATTAACAGATAATAGATAATCACGATAATCATTATTTCTTGAATCTTTTTCCAAAGAAAAAGCAATGTCTTCACTTAATATATTTCTAAATTTATTGATTTCATTGTTATAGTCAACAACCCTTATGTTTTCATTATATTCTTTAATTAAATCAAATTCATTCCTTTGCTCTGATGTAAATGAACCAATTAAATAAGAAATTTGTTCTATTTGATCATAGAATAAGCTTTCATTTTCAATATCCTTTAAATAAAAAGCAAAAATTGATAGTTTAGATAATCTTTCTTTAATTACATTTAATGCTGCATCTTTTTCTGAAACCACCAAGACCGTTTTTGTTTTCATTAAAAGATTGGCAATAATCGAAGTAATTATTTCACTTTTACCAGTACCTGGAGGCCCATAAATTAATGTGTTTTCATTAATTGCCGATCTTAAGGCATATTTTTGATAAATATTTAAAGGGCGATTTATTTGGATTAGTGCATTATCCTTAAATTCTTCTTGTGTATAGTATTCAAAATCGTGCTTGGTTTTATCTTTAAATAATTCAACTCCATTATTCATTAAATTAATGAAATCTTCTTTTATTTTTCCAGCTTCTGTATCAAATAATGAAAGAACGAATTTGTTTGTATATTTAATTGTTCTATATGTGTTTGCTTCAATAGTTGAATTATTTGATTCATCTACTTCTTCTATTTTGTATTCTAAAATTGGTTCAATTTTATTAATAAAATCATCTTTGGAATTAATTGAATTAAAATCTCAATTTTTATAATTTATATTCAATTGATTCAATATAAAAATTATTAATTTTTCATTTAGTTTTTTATTAGACTTTTTAATAAGAATAACAGTATTATCATTTATTTCAATTTCTATATCAATTAAAAATAGTGGAGCATTAATATAGTTTCCACTTATATGTCCTTGGATAAAATCGATTCCTAGTCTTAAAAGTTGTTTTCCTATTTCAACAAAAGACTTTTTAGATAACTTTTGTAATTTATCAAATTTATTAACATCTACAAGTAATAAATCTTTTATTTTTTTAGAAATCATTCTTTTGTAATAAAAGAATTCTTCATATAATAAAGTAACTTCTTCTTGTTTGAATGTTGCTACTCTTTTATTACTATTACTTTTCTTTTTATTTTGTTTTTCTCATTTTTGAGTGAAATAATTTGATTCATATTGATAATCAATATTATTATCTTTTAAATATTGATTTAGCTCATTGTACTCTTTAAATAATTTAACTTTTTCTAGTATTTCCTTGTAATCTTTTCTAAAAACAAGTTGCAAGTTTTGATGAGGATTATTAATAAAATCTTCTAATTTTGTTAAATCACAAACATGTTTTAAATCAATATATCTTTCATTATTTTGTAATGAAAAGTTAATATATTCTTTTTCTTTATCAATATTTAATATGTTATTGATTTTATCCATTAAAACTTTTGACATATTTCTCCTTTCTAATTTGTGTAATTGTTATATTTGATATAAACAAGTCTCATTTGTCCTAGAGTGGTTTTTAATAATGTGTTAAACATTGATACTAAACCGTTAAATATATTTGTTAGAACATCAGTTAAGAAGTTATCCACAAGCTTCATTAATGCATCACTAATAAATTTATTAACCAGATTACCATCTGATGGGAACAAGATGGATATTTGTTCTTGAAAAATTTCAATAATGTTTTCTTTTACTAATTTGGTTGGATCTAAAGAGTTAAAAAGTAAATTTTCATATTCAATCATTTGATTATAGATTTTGATAGCTCTTTCTCGTTTTGCTTTTCATAAAGGATATTTATCATCTTGTTCATAATTTTTATTAACAAGTCTCATCATCATATCTGTAGCACACAATTTTGCATGAAGTACAGAGTTTTGTAATCCAAAATTTAAATCATTTATGAAATCGGGTGGCGGTATTTGAGGAACTGTTGCATTATATATTTCATCAATTATTGCTTCAATTTCTTTTTGTATTTGTTCATCAAGACTTAATCAGTTATCAATAACTTCCTTAAATTCATCATATATATCTGTAAATTCTTCTTTAATTTTTGATATGTTTTGGAAGAATTCTTTTATTGATAAATCTTGACCATATATTTCTTTTCACCTTTGACTTACTTTTTCATAAGCTTCTTTAATTTTTTTATCAAAATCTTTACCAAGCTTTTGTTCTAATTCTTCTTTATGCTTTGTTAGTATTTCTTTAATTTTTTCCACAGCATGAGCTGGTTTTTCTAGTTCAGATTTAACTGTATTTAAATAATCTTCAAAAACCCCAATATCAGGTGAAATTCCATAATAGACCATAAATGAATAAATTAATTTTATTAAATCTTCTGTATTACCCGCTTCTAAAATACATTTTGAAATAGCTTCAATTCAATCAGTAATAACAACTTCATTCACTTCTTTTGAACCTTCTTTATTTGAACTTGAAAATGGTAATTCAACTTTTATGTGATATAGTTTTGCAGCAAATATTGAATAATACTTTCATCTTAAATAAAGAAAGTCTTCATGATTGCTATTATCTTCTTCATTTATTAAATTGATAAAATCATTCATATATTGAAATTGTTCATCTTGATTGTTATAAATATTTGTTGCAATATTTCTATATAAAAGATCTAAATCATTTGAACCATTATTTTTATCATTTTCAATCAATTGATTGTAATCACTTAAGTTAATATCTAATACTTGTGATTTTTGATTTTTAATTGTTGAATTTTCATAATATCTATTTCATTCATCAAGACGATATTTTTTGATTACAGATGTTATTTGAGATTTTAATTCATTTCTTGATGAATAAACATCTTCTTTTCAATTTTTAAAATAATCATTAAATTTTAAAGTTATATTCTCAACATCATTATTTGAACTACTTGGTAATTTGGTTGATATAGATGAACAAGAAATAGAAGAAAAAGGCATTAAAAATGTTGATGATATTATTAAAACTTTTGATATCTTTTTCATTATTTATTAAACACCTTAACCTTTCTTAAACTTTTATAATCAACCAAATTATTTGATAGTCTTGATAAATCAATTCTTAATGATTTAACATTTGCATTAATTGGTTCCAAATTAATTTGTTTTGAAACACCATTTAATGAATTTAATTTATTATTAATAATAAAATTCCTTGTTTGTTTAAATGATTTTATAGAACTAAAAATTCCAATATTTTCTTTTGTTTTGATTGAAAACATTTTAGAAACAAAAAGAGAAGATCCACCTAAAGCTAATGTTAAAAATAAACAAACATATAAAACATTATTGTGATCTGATCAAATTGGAACAATTATTGTTTCACATATAAAATAGAAAAGATATAAAAATACTCTTAATAAAATTGCAAGGATAAATACTAAAACTATTTTATTTATTATTTCTTTCATTCATATTTTTCAACTAATTTGTTGTGTCTCAATTCCTGCTGCTAATGAAATTGGGAATGTTATATAAAGAAATACAATTTCAATCATTTTTTGAAACATTGACCACACAATTCAAATCAGAATAAAACTAAATGAAACAACAAGAATTATAGAAAACAAAAAATTCATAGAATTTGCTGTTGATAAGAAATCATTTGATGGCGGTAAAAAGTTAGTGTTGTTTCCCAACTCTAATCCAGTTAAGATTCAATATAACCTTGAAGGTATATTTTCAATAGTTATATTTTCACCGCTTGAACCTAAATTATTCATTAGATTTTCACCAACTTCATTCATCACTTGAAAAAGAACATCAAAAAGAATGAAAATAAAACTAAAAAATAATGTGAATATAAATATGAAACACAATGTTTTTAAAAATTCTTTGGATAATTTAATTATTTCCATTTTTGTATTTTCGTTGTTTGAAACAATAAGAACTTTGCAAATTTTAAAGATAAATATAATTACAAATAATGCTGCAAATATCGACATAATAATTGATATAACAATAGTTATATTAATTACTGATGTTAGTGTTTCAGAAGTATTTGAAGTAAAACCAATGTTTGATAATAAATTATTTATATTGCCATTTGTTGTAAAAAAGTTAATGATTAAAAGAGGTCCTTGAATAAATATTCTTCAAACAAATTCTAATAATCATTGAACATACATATTTAACTACCTGGATTTATTTCTGTTGCATTGTCTTTTAATAAGTTGAAAATTGTTGCAATTGAAATCACAGCTGCAAGACAAATTAATAATCCTACTCCTCATCAAATCATCCCTTTAATTATTCTTGATCTTTCTTCAGGATCATCTCCTGATTGAGCTAGTTTCATTCCTAATAGAATTAGTTTAATGATAATTAAAACAGCAGCAACTCCAATTACAATCGGAATAACAATTCCACCAATTGCATAAAATTGTTGCAGTAATGGTTCTACTGCAGTTGATAGATCTCCACCCTCTCTAAAGTACATAAAAATCACCTCCTAAAATTTTTTCTTCTTTCATTTTTAAATTCCACTTTCTTTTTTTGTTTTGGTATTAAAGTTAAAAGAAATAAAAAAACCTCACTACTAAAGTGGGTTTATGAGAAAAAGACTGAAAGAAAACAAAGAAAAAGGGGCTTTTAGCTGTCTCTCTCTCTCTCTCTCTCTCTCGTACTTATTATCATAAACTTTTTTTACCTTATTTTAATACCAAAATAATTATAAATGTTTTATTAAAAAAATAATAAAAAAATGGCGGGGCAGAGAGGATTCGAACCTCCGCGGGGATTTCTCCCCCTAACGCGTTAGCAGTGCGTCCTCTTCGGCCTCTTGAGTACTGCCCCAAACCTTTTTTATTATATCAATATTAATTGATGTAAAAACTAAAAAATGATAACAACTTAATCTTTTATAATTTATAAAGAATATTAATTATTGTTGAATAATTTTATTAATCCTTTGATTTCTAATTCCTCTATATAAATTCATTCATTAAAATTAATAAACTTACTATTTCCACCTGTATAAATTATTTTGCATTTCTTTGATACATTGTATTCATTTTTGATTCTTTCAATGTGATAATTTATATTATTAATTATTCCACTGATTAGAGACTGCTCTGTATTTATTCCTAAAGATTTATTATTTGCTTTCATTAGATCATTTTTATTATTAATTTTTATTCCTGTTGTATTTAATAAATTATTTATTATTGAATTAATTCCTAATGTAATTGAACATCCTTTGAAATTCATTTTATTATCTATATAAGATATAACAGTTGATGTGCCCAATGAAATTATGATAGATTCATTTTCAATAAAAGCCATTTGAGCTAGCAAATCTTGTCCTATTTCAACATCATTATCAATATAATCAAAATTTATGTTATTAACATCATTCCTTTCTATTAATTTATATTTAACATTTTGTTTTTTTAAAAAATTTAGAAAAATAGGAGTAAGTCACGGATTAACTGCAGATATGAAAATATTTTTAATTTCTATATGTTTTTTAATTTGTTGAAATTTTAGTTTTATCTTTTTTTGTCCATCTTTTTTATATTTCAAAGCTTTTTCGACTTTAACAACTAATTTATTTTTATTAAAATAAGCAAATCTAATATTTGAATTTCCAATATTAACAAATAAATTCGAGCTCTTTATCATATCAACACCTAAAATAACTTCATTTGATCTGTTGTTTCAAGATCTTTTAATATACCTAATTTCTCCATTTTTTCTAATACTGTTTTATTAATTTGTGTTCTTTTAAGTAAATTATCTTTAGATGTGAATTCTTTTTCTTTTCTTGCTTCAATTATTGATTTAGCAGCCGCTTCACCAAGACCGTCCAAAACAACAAAAGGAGGAATTAATGACTTATTTTCATAATCAATTTTTCATTCGGTTGAATCTGATTTGTATAAATCAATATTTGATATTTTTATTCCTCTTGCAGACATTTCATTGATAATTTCAAACACAGTAATTAAATCGTTTTCTTTTTGAGTTGCTTTATTTGATGATTGTTTCTTCTCTAATTCATTCAATCTGGCTTCTATTTGTTGTTTAGAACCAACCGATCCTTCTAAATCAAAAACATCCGATCTAACAGTGAAAAAGGTAGCGTAATATTCAAGAGGATAATAAATTTTAAATCATGCAATTCTTCATGCCATCATAACATATGCTGTAGCATGTGCTTTTGGGAACATATACTTAATTTTATTTAATGAATTTATATATCATTGTTCAATATTATTTTCTTTTAGGTGTTTTTCATCTTCTGCTGTAAGTCCTTTACCCTTTCTAACTTTTTCCATAATTTGGAATGATAGTGATGGATCAATCCCCTTTTTCATTAAATAAACCATAATATCATCACGACATGAAATAACCTCATTCAATGTTTTCCCTTGTTTAATTAATTCTTCCGCATTTCCTGTTCAAACATCTGTACCATGCGAAAGTCCAGAAATATTTATTAAATCATTAAATGATGTTGGTTTTGCTACATGCAACATTCTTCTAACAAACTTAGTTCCAAATTCAGGAATTCCTAATACACCTGTTTTTTCGCCATTTATGTCTTCAGGTTTAATTCCTAATGGTTCAGTTGATGAAAATAATTTGATAACTTTTTCATCTGAAAATGAAACATCTTCCATCTTTACATTTGTAAGTTTCTGTAGTTGTCTAATTGCAGTTGGATCATCATGTCCAAGTAAGTCAAGTTTTAAAACATTATCATGAATTGCATGGAAATCAAAATGAGTTGTTTTTCAATTTGATGATATATCATTTGCAGGATAATTTATTGGAGTAAAATCTTCAACATCAAATTCTTTTGGAATAATTATTATTCCTCCAGGATGTTGCCCAGTAGTTCTTTTTGAACCTTCAATTTTTTTTGCTAGATATGCTGCATAGTGATTAGATTTTGTGATGTTGTTTTCTTCAAAATATTTTTTAACAAAACCAAACGCGGTTTTTGCCGCAACAGTAGATATAGTTCCAGCTCTAAATGTGTGATCTTCACCAAATAGTCTTCTTACTTCTTGATGAATTATCGGTTGATAATCACCAGAGAAGTTTAAATCTATATCAGGCACTTTATCACCATCAAAACCTAGAAATGTTTCGAATGGAATTGTTTGACCATTTCTATCTAGTTCTATATTACATTTTGAGCATAATTTTGATGGTAGATCAAATCCAGATGTTGTTTTAGCATTTTCTACAAATTCTACAAATTTACATTGTTTACATACATAATGAGGTATTAATGGATTAACTTCTGTTATTCCACTTAAAGTTGCAACAATAGATGAACCAACTGATCCTCTTGATCCAACCAAATATCCATCAGTCAATGATTTTGAAACTAATTTTTGACTAATTCAATAGACAACAGAAAATCCATATTTATTAATAGGTTCTAGTTCTCTTTCTATTCTTTTTTTAATTAATTCTGGTAATTCATCACCATAAATTTTGTGAGCATTTTCATAAACTAATTCAACTAGTTTTTTTTCTGAGTCATCAAATTTTGGAGGATATAATTTTGATTTAATAATTTCAATATTGTCATCAAATAATGTATTTAAATATTGTGTATTTTCAACAACGATTTTGTAAGACAATTCATCATCATTTAAAAATTTAAATTCATTAATCATTTCATTTGTAGACAATATTTTCTGATTAGGATATTTTGGATTATGTTCATTATATTTATATAGTGGATGCCTTTTACCTTCTAATCCTTTTGTATTGATGTATATTGTATGAGCAATTTTATCTTCATCATCAAAATAACGCACATCACCAATTGCAATAACAATTTTATTATTATCATTAGCAATTTTTATTGTTTCTGAAAGCATACTATACAACTCTTCCTTAGTGAATGATTCTCTTGCTATTAAGTGTGAAAATAAATGAGGAGAAGGAATCCCAATAAAATCTCATTTTCTTATTTCATTTTCTAATTTTTCTTTGGTGCCTGTTTGCATTACATCTACTAATTTAGTATTTATTGATGCAGGACCAATTAATAAATTACTTCTATCAATTTTTTCTAATTCTTCTTCAAACAATCTAGGACCACCAAAATAATTTGTTGTTAATGATTTTGAAACTAATTCAAACAATTGTTTAATACCTTTTTGATTTTTTGCATAAATAGTTAAGTCATAACTAAATTTTTTTTCATTGATTCATTTTTCATCAATGTTATAAACTTGTTCAAAAGTTGTTATTGATTTTAATTCTAGAATATCAATCATTTTAATTCATACTTGTTCTAATACTTTTGCATCATAATCTGCTCTATGAGCTATAGTTGGATCATAGATTATATCTAATTTTTTACAAACCACTTCCAACCTATAACTTGCAGAAATTGGGAAAATATACTTTGCAACTTGAAGAGTATCAATAATTTGATTTTTTAATTTTCCAAATCCAAATTGATTCATTTTTTCATTAATAAAACCAATATCAAAAGAAGCATTGTGAGCAACTAATGTAGCATCATTAAAAATATTTAAAATTTCAGCAATCGCTTCTTTTTGTGATGTGAATTTTGATTGTTCATCAAGCATCTTCTGTGATATCCCAGTCAATTCAGTAGTAAATAATGAAATAGGCTTAGATGGTTTAACAAAAAATTGTATTGTTTTAATTATTGTTTGATTTTCCACAATTACTGCTCCAAATTCAATTATTTCTCCAGATCTTGGATTCAAAGATGTTGTTTCCAAGTCGAATATTACATACTTTTCTTTTTTAAGATTTGAATTATGTTTAAGATTTAAAACAAAATCATGAAATTTTGAAATTACACTAAATGTACATCCATATATTGGTTTAATACCAATTTTTTTTGCATTATTATAAATATCAGGAAAAGCTTGAATATTTTGCAAGTCAGTAAAAGCAACTGCTTCATGTCCAAATTTTTTAAAGTATTTCAAAATATTTTCGGGACTCATAAAACCATCCATTGCACTCATTGATGTCCTTAAAGAAAATTCAATCCTTTTGTCTTTTGCTTCATCTTTTCGTTCTTCTTGTTTAATTTCTTCTATTTTTGATAAATGCAATCAATATGAATTTCCATTGTATTCCATTTTCTTTTCACCAATTGCGATAATATTCATATCTTTTTTTACAAAAGAAAATTTATCGTCCCCACCTTCAGGGATATAATATTTTGCTACAATTGCTTCTTCATTATCTGTTATAAAAAATGAAACAATAGTTAAATTTGTTTTGGTAATAATTTTATCAATATCAAAAACTTTCCCTTTTATTTGGATAAATTGTTCATGAGTGTCATAAAAATCTTTAATTTCGATTTCACAAATTCTTTTGTTTCTAGAATTGTAGTTTGTATTATGTTGAGTTATTTTATTACTATGTTCTTTAAGAGCTTTTGATTCATCTCTTTGTTTAATCATCTTTTTGTATTCTATTTCAAGAGTATCAACATCTTTTTTTATTTTTGAATCGAAAACATTCATTGTAGAATTCAATATATTTATTTTTAAGTCATTTATATTAAATAATTTCAAAATTTTATCAATATCAATATCATTTTTAAAATTTGTTAAATCAATAATTGATTCAAAATTAAAATTTAGTTCATTTTGATTTATGTCAAAATCAATATTCTCATTTTTTATGTAATCAAAAATATTTTTTTTAAACAAGTATTTTATACCAAAAGAAATAAAATTAATCACTCTCTCTTTTGAATAATTTTTATTTATAAAATGAAAATCAAAGATAACTTCTGAAGGACTAAAAAATGATATAGACTTTGTACTAAATTCTTCTAATTGTTCTTCATTAGGGATTGAAAAAAATTTAACTTGAAAATCAATGAAATTTTTATTATTTTTTTCTATTAAATCAACCTTAGTAATTCTTGAATCTTTTATATCATATGTAATATCAAAATTAATCTGTTGACAAAATTTTATAAAAGCATCTTTCATAATAAACATATTTTATATATTTATTATGAATATTTATAAAATGCTTTTGATTTTTATTATTTTTTAGAATTATTGAATAATAATTTCTTAATTTCTTCAACTTTATTTAATTTTTCTCAAGGTAAATTTAAATCATCTCTACCAAAATGTCCATAAAATGATGTTTGATAATAAATAGGTTTTTTAAGATCTAATGATTTTATTATTCCGCTTGGTGTTAAATCAAAAACTTTATTTATAATTTCAATAATTTTGTTATTTGAAATTTTTGAAGTTCCAAAAGTTTCAACATCAATAGAAATTGGTTTAGTCAAACCAATACCATATGATAGTTGAATTTCAACTTGATCTGCCACTCCTGCAGCTACTAAATTTTTTGCAACCCATCTTGCAGCATAAGCGGCTGATCTATCAACTTTTGTGTAATCTTTACCACTAAAAGCACCACCACCATGTCTTGCTGCCCCGCCATAAGTATCCACAATTATTTTTCTTCCAGTTAAACCTGTATCTCCAATTGGACCGCCTATTGTAAATTTTCCAGATGGATTAATAAAAATGTTATAGTCATAATTAATTTTTGGAATATATTTTTTGATTGATGGTTTAATTACTTTTTCAATGATTTTGTTCTCAAAAGTTTTTTTATTTATTTTTTCACTATGTTGTATAGACATTAAAACTGTATGAATTTTAGGATGCTTTTCATTTGAGTAATCAATCGTAACTTGGGATTTCATGTCAGATTTAATATCACTATCTTTTTTTCTTAATAATTCACATTTTTTTACAAGTTCATGAGCTATTGTTATTGGTAATGGCATATAGTTTGAAGTTTCATTTGTTGCAAAACCAAACATTATTCCTTGATCACCAGCTCCTATTTCTTTTGATTTAGATTTATCTACTGCTTGTTTAATATCTGGTGATTGTGCATGAACATTCGAAAGGATAGAAAAATCATTTTCAGTATAACCCAAATCCAATAAAACTTCTCAAGCTAATTTAACAACATCAACATATGTTTTTGTTGTTAATTCACCACCTATTACAATTAGTCTATTTGCTGCCATTGTTTCAATTGCTACACGAGCATCAGGATCATCATTAAGGACAGCATCAAGAATTTTGTCTGAAATTTGATCACAAATTTTGTCAGGGTGCCCCTTTCCTACTGATTCTGATGTAAATAAGCCTTTAAGTTTCATAATTTTTTATTATAATAAAAATAATTTATAATTAGAAACTAAATCTAAAACATATTGTCAAGGAGATTATAATGGCAGGACATTCAAAGTGGGCTAATATTAAACATAGAAAAGGTGCTCAAGATGCTGCAAGGGCAAAATTATTTGCTAAATTTGCAAAAGAAATTATGGTTGCGGCAGCAAAAGGTGGGCCAGATTTAGGTTCAAATGCATCATTAAGATTAGCTGTTTCAAAAGCTAAAGCAAAATCGATGCCAAAAGATAAAATTGAAAATGCTATTGCTAAGGGTTCAGGAACAGGTAAAAATTCAAGTGATTCATTTAAAGAAATAATTTATTCAGGAAATTTAAAAGGTGGTATTTCACTTTTAGTAATTTGTTTATCAGATAACTATAATAGAGTTTCATCAGATATTCAACATTTATTTTCAAAAGCAAATGGAACAATTGGGAAACAAGGTTCTATCCCATTTAATTTTGAAAGAAAAGGAGTTCTAGAACTTCTTGTTTCTAAAGATAAAATTGAAGAACTTGAAATGATAATAATGGAATCAGGAGCAGAAGATTATGAGGTTGATGATGAAGGGTATGTAACAATTTATACAAATCCATCTGATTTTGATTCTGTTAAAACAAAAATTGAAGTCTCAGGATATACAGATTTTGAAACAGCAGAAGTTACATTCATTGCTCAAGATAAAATTAAATTAAATAAAGAAGACGCAGAACAATTTGTAGCTACATTAGAAAGATTTGAAGATAATGATGATGTTCAAGATGTTTATCATAACGTAGATTTATCATCATTAGAAGGATAATAATGAAAATTTTGTTTGTTTGTATGGGGAATATTTGTCGTTCTCCAATGGCAGAATATTTAGCAAAAGATTATATTGCAAAACATAATTTGAATTTTGAAGTAGATAGTTGTGGAACTTCATCACATACAAAAGGTTCTCATATGCATAATGGAACTGAAAAAATTTTAAGTAAATATGGAATTAAAGTACCAAGACATTATGCAAAACCTATTAATGAAAAATTATTTAATGAATCAAATTATGTTGTTGTAATGGACAATGAAAACTATCATAATGTTACTAGAAAATTTGGAAACCATCAAAAAATAATCAAAATGACAAATTATTGTGATTTAAATTATGATGAAGTTCCTGATCCTTGGTATACTGGTGATTTTGAAGAAACATATAAAATTCTTACCAATTCAATAAAAAATTTCCTTGAAAATATTTCAAAAAAATAATTTTTAATTTAAAATTATTTGTATATTTTAAATTCACATTAATTAATTAAATAATAATGTTCATAAAAATAAATTATTATTAATCATTTATCAAGGAGATTTATGACTGATGTAAAATTTTTTGCCCTAGGCGGTTTAGATGAAAATGGTAAAAATTGTTATGTGTTAGATATTAATAATGACTTATTTGTTATTAATTTTGGTACCAAGGTTCCTATAGTTTCATCATATGGTATTGATACATTAATACCCGATTATGAATATTTAAAAAATCAATCACATAGAATTAAAGGTGTCTTTATAACAGACACAAAAAATGACTCCTTATCAGGACTACCATGACTTCTTATGGAAATTCCAAATATTAAAATATATTGTTCAGATTTTTCAAAAGAACCTATTTTAGAGAGAATATCAAAATATAACATTGATCCTAAAAATATCCAAATAGAAGTGCTTGATGAAAAAGGGATTGAAGTTAATAGCACAAAAATATGTTCAATACCTCTTGCGGGGGCACTGCCAGGTACAATAGGATTCTCCTTTACAGTCAAAGAAGGTTCATATTTATTTTTATCTAATTTTGTTGATGGTGATTTGGGAGTTTATGGAAAGACTGATTTGAAAAAAATTAAAAACGATTACCCTAATATTATTGGTTTATTTTTAGATTCGGGTATGTCAAATTTCAATGATAAATCAATTCACAAAATAACAATTACAGATGAGCTAGAACAAATATTTTCTGAGACACCAAAAACAGAAAGAATTATCATTGGTGCTTATGATCAAGAAATGGCAACATTACATCAAGTTTTAGATATGGCCTTAAAATACAATAGAGACATTGTTACATATGGTCGTTCATATCATCAATTACTTGAATTGTTACACAAAAGAAATCCAAATTTAAAACTTCCTAAAATTCTTGATTATAAATATATTTCAAAACATGATAATAATGTTGTAATCATTGTTTCTGGAACAGTTGAAAGATTATTTAAAAGATTTGTGAGAATAACTGAAGATAATGATGTTTACCTAAAATTTAATAAGACAGATCATTTTGTTATGATTGCTCCGCCAATAAATGGTCAAGAAACAGAATCATCATATGTTTTAGATGAAATAGCAAGAATAACTCCAAAAATAACAGATATTTCAGAAGACAAGTTTTATCAGTGTAGACCAACAAAACAAGATATTATTGATACTGTAGAAATATTGAAACCAAAATATTTTTTACCAATACAAGGATTGTTTAGATATTTATCTGTGGCTATTAGAGAAGTTGTGGCAAAAGGATACCCTCAATCAAAATGCGTTATTTTACAAAATGGTAAATTAGTTCATTTTAAAGGTGAAGAATTAATTTCTCAAAAAGGTAGAATATCTGAAGTAGGAGATATCATCATTGATGGATTTGGAGTGGGTGATATTTCGCGAGAAGTAATTTTTGAAAGAGAAACACTTGTTAAAGATGGTGTGATAATTATTTCGGTTCTTACAAACAAAAAGAATAAGAAAATCTATGACAATATTGATATTAAATACATTGGAGTAATATCTAGTGAAGAAAGAGATAAAGTTGATGAAGTTATAAAAGCAAATTTATTAAATGTCTATAATAAAACTTTTTTTAGTGGTAATGAAAATGGAACAAACAATAATGAAGAAATAAAAACTTCTTCATCACAATTCCAAAACACATTAAAAAAATCAATACGTAAAAAAGTATTTAAATTAACTGATAAAGAACCAATGATAGTCGTTTCATTTACAGAAATATAAAAAACACCACTTTTTTAATTTGATACACTAGGACATAAAATTGGGACACTCTGAAAGGAGTGTCTTTTTATGGCGAAACAACTTAAGTTAGAAGAATGGTTATATTTTTTTGATCTTTTTGAAAAAGATAAGCGTAGATTCAAAATCGAATATCCATTATTTAA
>CASEIC010000056.1 GCA_949288045.1 uncultured Mycoplasma sp.
TTAAATAATGGATATTCGATTTTGAATCTACGCTTATCTTTTTCAAAAAGATCAAAAAAATATAACCATTCTTCTAACTTAAGTTGTTTCGCCATAAAAAGACACTCCTTTCAGAGTGTCCCAATTTTATGTCCTAGTGTAGTATTTTTGTTTTTTATTTAGTTATTTGTTTATTTTAGATTTTCTATTAGTAGTTTATACTATTATAGTCATATTAAACATATATATTATAGTTTTATATACTATTATAGTCATTAAAAGAATAGAAAAAGACTTATAATCTATAGATTATAAGTCCAAAAAGAAAGAAGGGGGATTTTTGCATGCAATTTTGAGTGCAAAAAACAATGCAAAACGCAAGGAAAAATGCACTCATTCTTGCACCACATTTTGCACTATTTTTTTGAACTATTAAATCAATTTTTAGTTTAAATTTTTGAATGAATTAAAGAACTCAAATGGAATGAAAAACCTATTTTCTTGTTTTCTAAAGTCACTTGTTTTTGAGAGAAAATGATAGTAATGATACCTATCATAATTAAAATTTTTCATGAATTTTTTTGCTTTTTTGTTTAATGTATCGACATTGTCAAACACATTAATAAGCGGTTTAAATTCTTGATCCAAAATTTGATGTTGACGCTCAATTACTCCATTGCATTCTGGTTGTCTGAGTGGAATTTTTTCATTCTTGATATTGTGTTGTTTTAAAAGTTCATCATAAGGAAATGACCTAACAAAATTATTTTGTTTGAATACCATTGCATTGTCTGTTCTAATTCTATTAATGTTTAATCCTATCTTTTTGAAGTAATGAATCATATTCTTTGTAGCTTGTAGAAGGTTATTTGTAGAAGCATCTGGGACAACCTCCATGTAATAAAGCTTAGATTGCTCATCTTTTGCATCATAGATAGTTATTCTTTTACCTGTTGGTGATTCTTTGGGACCAATAATTTTTAAGTCCATTTGAATGTTACCAAATGGAATATTATAAAATCTTGCTTTGTGTTTTATTTCTGGTTTCTTTTTAGTTTTTTTACATCTAGGATCATTGTTTATGATTTTGTTAATTGTTTTTAATGAAATATTGATATTGAAATGTTTTCTTGTTACAAACCAAACATTAACAGCGTTTATGTATTCAAGATAATGTTTATCTGCGATTCATTTTCTAATTTTGTTATTGTAAATATATTTAATTTCTTTAGGTCCTGTGTTTTTAACTAAAATGGTTGATACTTCTTCTTTTGTTTTAATTTCTTCTATCTTTTTGATATATGAATATAGCTTTGATTTTTCATTTCATAAATTAAGCTTAATAATTGCATCCTTAATTGTGATATTTTCACTTGCAACAAGTTGGAATATGTTTTGTATTAATGAAATGGTTCTATTTGTTTTTTGGAGGTTGTTTAAAGCTCTTTGATCTAATTTTTGAGAATTAAAAAACTCTTTGTAGAGTTTCTTTCAATGATTTGTAAATTTATTGAATTGCATTATGATTTTGAAACAATAATCTCAGAACTATAATCAATCGGCATTTCTGGTCATCCTCATGGTTCGGTTGTTGTTCCGTAAACACTTACTCCAAAATATGATTTAATTTTATAAAAGTTACCTTCATCTTTAAAATTTCAGGAATAAATATCATCAAGTTTATATGTATTCCCAATAAGTACATAATCACCTTTATTTTCAGGTTGAATACGTTTGTAAGGAACAAAACCATCTCATCAATTTTTTGAAGTGTTTATATTTTGATAACATAAACTAAAATTATCAACCACTTGAATTACGAAATTTGTCATTTTATCTGTTCAAATATTTTTATGTGAATTATAAACATCATCCAATTGAGTTCGAATCATTTGTTTCCTATATCCTATATACAATCTTTCTAATGTAGGGTCATTTTTTTGTCTTGGTTGGTTTATAGCAAAACCAATACCTATTCCGGTACCAACCCCAACAATAGATGCAGTTGAAATGCTTGCAATTAATACAATTGTTGATTTTTTCATTTATCTCCTTTTCATATTAATTGTATTACATCACTTTTTCGATTTTGTTCAGTTTTTTATTTTTTCCTTTAATTCAATTGAAGATATTTCTGCTAATTTTTCTATATTAACTTTTTCAGGAGACTTAAATTGAAAATCAATTACATTATTTTTTTCATCGTAATAGATGTAATTATTTTTTTCATCATCATATATTTTTTCTTTGTGTGCTTTGTCTCTTTTGTACATTTTTCTATTTCTTGAAAATGTAGCTATATTTAAAATTAATTTAAATATTCCATTTATAAACGGAAAATATAAACCAACCATAACAATAAATGCCGACAAGTTTCCTGGTTCGTTAACTCATTCAGAAAACTTATGTAATAATTCTTTGTTATTTGAATAAAGAATAGCTATAACAATTAGGGTTGGAATTAGTATTAGAAATAATACTATTAAACTTATTTTAATTATCTTTTTGAACATCTTTTTCTCCTTTTTCAATTTCCTTAATTTCTTCTTGTACTAGTTTTTTTAATTCTTCTTTTTTTGCTATTTGTCTTGCTATTTGCTTTTTCTCTGCTTCATTTAAGTTTTCAAATAGTTTTTCATAATCAATTTTTTCAATGTCATCATTTTCAAACAATGTTCGCACATCTGATTTAACATTTTTAATTGTTATTGGTTTTGCAACTGAAACAATAAAATAACAAATGTAGATAACTAAAATTAAAAATGGTAAGAAGAAAACACCGACATATGGTTGTCCTACCATTCAAATTAATAATGGAACATTAGTTCCTTTAAACTGAATTCATTCAGTTTGAATTATAGTTGTAACCAATACAAACAAAAACACCAACACCAATATTCATTTAGCAAAACAGTACAAAATGTTTTTTGTGTTTAAGGTTTTAATTTTTCTTTTTATTCTATCCCATGTTGAATTCATGTTTCCTCCTAATATTTGTTCCTTGTAAGTTGGTTACAGTTATCAATTTTTTGAAAACTATTGCTTGTTTCATAGACAAATTCTTTTTCTTGTTCATTTTCTTTGTAGTTTATTGTCATTAAAGTTGGAGAATTGAATATCCCAAAGCAATAATCTTCTTTTATATTTGATATAAATCAACCAGTATTTTCCAAATCTGAATTTAATGAAAAAGAAACATTTACATATTCGTTTTTGAATTGTAATTTTTCTAATACATATAAAAACAATTTTGATGATGTTATCGATTGATCAAATCCAAGAGAGTTGAATCTACTTTCAAATTTGAAGGTGACTGTAAGTGCATATAATTGTTCATAGTCTAGTTTAATGGGTATGTTTTTATATTCATAATAACCATCATATGAACTAGTAGGTATATATTTTCTATATTCACAATTTCCATCTAAGGTTGTTTGGGGTGTTGGATATAGTTTTCAACCCCCACCTTGTTCAAGAGGACAAGCAGTTGGTTTTGGTATGTTTGAATCGACCATATGTTCTTTTGTATAGATTACTTCAACATTTTTTGCATCTGGTGGTAATAATGTTTTTAATTCATCTATTGTTGGAAACCTATCTGTTCTTGTTGAAGAATATGATTTTTCTAATAATGTATATTCTCCTAAATAAAAACTATTTATTATTTCAAATGCATTTTGCTGTGTTGGAACAAATAGTCACACTAGACTTCATTCATCCGAAAGTTGAGTAATTGTTGTTTTTGATAGATAATTTCCATTAATAACATCATTAAATTTGATTGATTTATTAGTAATATTAATTTCATTGGTTTGTTCATTGAAATTAATAGAATAGAAAAATGAATTTATTTGAATTAAGAAGTTTTGTAATTGATCATCATTTTTAAATGATCCATCTTTATTAAATGAATTTTTAACCATATCAGAAGTTAAAGGGACATCAATGTAATATCACAACATTTTTTTATGTTCGTTGGTTAAGTTTTCATTATCAAACCCATACGGAGTAATGATTATATGAGACAATGAATAACAAATAGCTTTAAAATAAGTATATGCAACAGTATCGAGCATTTCAGGGTGTTTCATTTCATAAGCATTGATTAAATTTGAGTTATATTCTTTTGCGTTTAAACCCGCATAAGTTGCATTATAATAATTAACAAAATCATTGTTCTTTTTATCAAAAATAGAAAAATCATTTAAATATAATCAAGTTGATAAAATTAATTTCTTAATTAATGTAATTAGTTCCTCAACAGCTTCAGGAAGTTTGTCTAATTCTTTAAATTCATCAAAAATTTTATCAAATGTTGGATCACCATCTTTTTTGATTATCTTTTGAAAAACATTTAATGGTAGTTGTTTTGAAAGAGAAAAATTTAAAATTTCAATATTTGCTTTAGGGTTTAAATTTTTATATCTGACATAAAGAGGTATAGCACCAACAGATCCATCTAATGTAACATCTAGCTGTTCATTAGTTATTGGTTCACCATTATTATATAAATCATTTTTAATGTTTCCAATTATTTGAATTGTTTGAATAAGAGAATTTATGGGAATTTTGTATGTTAATTTAGTTATTTTGTTTTCTGGTTTAGAGAAGTCTGGTAATGTTTCAACTAGCATAAAATTGATAGTTGAATTCTTTCCTACTTCTAATTTTTTAATATTTTGTAAACCAATAGCATATAAATCAACAAGATTAGAAGAATTGTCAAATCTAATTTTGTCTAAATCCTCATCTGATAATTCATTAATAGCTTTGATTGATCCATCTGTTAAGAAAAATACTTCATTATTTTTTGCACTAAATTCTTCTTTAATTGTGAAAACATATGTTTTTGATGTTCTTTCTAAAAAAGAAAAATCATCATTAGAAACAAATATATAGTCTGTGTTGATTTTAAATCCAACATCATTTGTATCTGTTAGTACTTTTAATTGCGGTGAAAATGTTGCTGATTCAAACAATCCATTTTTAATACCTATTTGTTTGATTTTTAAAAAGTTGTTTGTATTTTGAGAAACTATTGATTCTATGTTGTTATTAAAATCAACAATTTCATATACATATAATTTATGAATGTTTTCAGGATTGCTGAAATAACTTTCTATTTGATCTACATTAGTTATCATTTTTTACTCCTTTTTGTTTTGCTAGCCATTTAAGGTCTCTTTCTGAAGGTTTTTTACCTTTTTCAATTCTTTTTGTTAAAACTTTTGTTTTTATTTTTGTATAAACTTTTTTTGATAATTTAGGAATTAAAATAAACATTTTTTTAAATCCATATTTAACTTCTGATCACAACTCAATACAAGCAAACACAAAAAATATTGGAAATATTATTAAGAAATTTTTTGCTTGTCCAATTAATAAATTATCAAATCTTGTAATTATGTAAATATAAATTCCTGCAGCACCCAGTCCAAAAAACATCTTTTTCTCCTAATTTAATTTGGTGTATCAAATCACACCACTAAAAGTTATTGTTTCACTCAATCCTGAATTGTAAGCTCATATTTGGTTTTTGTTATCTTGATATATTTTGTAATAAGCATCAGTAGAACTTGTATATACACTCATACCGCCTGTTACATTATATCTATCTCAATTTGCGCTTGTTGTGTTATGAACCCCGTTAAATATAAAATCTTGTACGTTATTTGCTAACTTTACTCACCTACCTTTTGTCACACTACCACTAACATATTTGCAATAAACTTTCTTACCCTGAATAGTCATCCAAGGAATAACACTTTCGCTTGTTGTTATGTTTATTGATTGTCTCTCTTTTACTTTTTCATCTATTAAATTACTTGTTTCTGTTTTAGTGTATACACCATTCATTGATTCTTGTAATTTAGCATTTGAAACATAATTATTAGTTAGTTCACTTTTAATATTTGTTTGTTCAATTGTTAAATTATCAATATCTTGTTTTAATAAAGTATTTGTGTCTGTATTTTGATTTACTTTTATTTCAACTTCTGCTAATTTTTCTTTGTATGTTTGTTGTTGTGTATCTATTTGTTGTTTTAAATTATCTTCTAATTCATTGATGTATTTTGTGGTGTAGAAATCCGCTCTTGAATCACCTGCATGATCTTCGTCCCTAATACCATAACCTCTAAAAATCATTCTATCAGCGATTATCTTACCTGTTAGAAGTTCTTTTCATCTTAACCCAACTTGTAAAACATTTTCATTATAATCTGCTACTGAACCGGACACAAATGAATTTCAAGTAATTGGATCAGAACCATCATATTCTACTTTTGTAACACCATCTAAAAAAGTACCTTTATCAGCTTTGTCAGATGTATTGTCTAGTTTTGATAAAAAAGCAGATAATGTTACACTATCAGGAACTGTTAAAGTAATTCCAGATCTTGATTCTAAAATATAGCTATTGAAACTATTTTTAGTAGATTTGTCTTTTTTTATAAAAATGTAATCTTGATCATCAAGTTCAATTTCTTCTGTTGATTTGATTAATTTACCTTCAATTGACATTTTGCAAACATTTGTATATGCATTTAGATCTTTTTCATAAAAAACATCTTGTAAAAATCTAATTGCAAATATTGAATAAAATTCTGGATTGATTTCTGTTTGTTCTTTATTACCATTTAAAGAAAAATCATATGAAAAACCATCTATATAATCATGTTTATCACCATCATGACCTGGAGCATTTCTATTGATTTTGTGAAATTCTATATTTTCATATTCTGGATTTAAAACACTTTTTCCTTGTTCGCCATAATCACTGATGTTTTGTCAGAATACTTCAAAACCATATTTGATATTTGGTAAATCGGAATGTTTAAGCTTATTCGATCCACCTGTTTTGTTTAATGTGTTTTCATTTGCTAATTTTAAATATTTGTTTGAATCTAATTTTTCTGCTATAGATAGATTTAAATTATTTTTGTTTCAAAATTCATCTAATGAAATAGCATCATCAAAAAACATAATTGAATCTTTTGCAAATTTAATTTTTTTGCCAAAATTTTTATGCAAAATGTCTTTATTAGAATTACATAAATTATTGAAAAACAAATTTGTTTCTTCTATAGAAAGATTTAAGTTAGGAAATTTTTTATCTAAGAAATCAAACAATGAATTTTCATCAAGTTGTTCAATATTTACTACATCTTGAATGTCAACATAAAAATTAGTATTAGGGTTTGACAAAGAATATTTAATATCTGTTGCTGGTTCATATACAACATTTGTTTCTTTTATTTCATAAATAATTTTTGTTACTTCAACTCATTTACCAATTCCTGTTATTCCTCCAGGAACATTACCTAAGTTATCGTCTATTAAGTTTCAAAAAAATCCACCATTGTGTATTACAATTGCAGGTTTTTGATATATCTTATCTGGATCTCATATTTCTGCTTTTTGGAATATACCTAAAGCATCATACAATTCCTCTTTCGTTGCATAATCTAGTAATTGTTGTTTAATTTCATTTATATCAGTTTTATTTGATGTTATTCTATTGGAATTTTCATCAATTTGTTCTTTAGCTGTATTTAAATCTTTTTGAGACGCAAATTCATCTTTTGGTTGCATACCAACAGATCCATCCTCAAGAGCTAGAAGGACTCTTTTCTTTGTTGATGTAGGTAACCAACCATTAGACATATCTCTATACATAAAATATTTATCATTAACTCAATTTGCTGCATCTGTATATTTTTCTCAATCAATATTAGCGATTATTTGTCTTGATTGTGGGTTAACTCAATTTGTAATTGATTCACCACCAATATATCCATTTTGAATGTTTTGATTTGACAATGAAACAGAACCTTGGAATTGAAACTCTGGAAAGGCATTAGAAAGAAATCTTTGATTTATTTCTTCATATGTTGCTTTTTGAAAATCTCTAAAGTCCTCAAGAGTCACAGCTCTTTCTCAAACATCAATCATTCTAAATGGCATTCCATGAGCAAGAACATTTGCTGATTCAAATACTTTATTTGCAACAAGATAAAAAGCTTGTTCAATTGTTAAATCTCTATTGTATGCTCTTAATGCATTAGGGACTATAACTCTACCAATTAGATTTCCGGTTTGTTCTTGAAAATTTTCAAAAGTAATACCATATTTTGATAATTTATTTTTTAACGATGTTATATCTATATTCATTATTTTTTACTCCATTGTTGATTTGTCCTTGTTTTAAAAATTCATATCAATTTCTATGAATTGTTTTTTTAATTTGTTTTCTGACATATTTTGTTACTGGTGTTATTTTTTGCTGTTCAATTGCTCTAATAAGTTTGTAAGTTGTATTTAAACCTTTAACTTTAACCGTAGATTTAAATGCATTTGAAATTATGTTTTTTGCAGTAAATGATTCTTGTCATTTTTGAATTGTTTGTTCAATATTTGTAATGTCATTATAAATTTTTATTGAATTTCTTACAAATGATTGAGTTAAATAAATTGTTTGTCCTAATTGCGAAGGAACCATAACAAAAGGAAAGTCTTTGGTTAAAAAATATTTTTTATTTGTTCTTATGTACTTACCAACATCTCAACCTCATGAAATATTGTTTATATAATATTTACCAGCACTTGGTGCATTGATAAATTTGTTTATTCATTTTCATGATTTATTATAAAGAACAACATTTTGTTTGCCTTTTGTCAATTCCTGATCAAAAACAATAGTCACATGATAATAAAAAACATTATTGCCTCTAACAGGGAAAACTTTAATTCCTTTTATTCATGGCGCTTTTGTGTGATGCAAAGGAATTAATTTCATTGGTTTGTTCGAATAATTTACTTTTTTTAAATATTTCTTTTTTCAATTATTAATTGCTTTGTTGAATTTATCTATTTTTTTAGATACATATTTCCCTAATTCAGTTTTCTTATTAACAAAATCAAAAAACTTCTTTTGAACTAAATTAGGATCAGTCAACATACTAGCAATTTTATTTGTCTTTCTTAAAGCTTTATTAAATGTTTCTATTGAAACATACTTTTTTTCATGAACTTTCATGAATGAAAAAACATCATCTAAAGTATATTTATAATCATCATTTAACAATACTTTAGATTCACCTCAATCATCAATAATTTTTTGATAATGTCTCAAATCATCTGTTCAATTATCATTAATATCAATTTTTTGTAATTGCTTTGCTAATTTTGCAATTCTTTCATCATCTGTTGCTTGTGCAATTCTAGCAACTGTGTTTTTTGAAATTTTTGATGCTGAAGATATTTTTCCAGGTAATGTAGCAGCGGGTATGACAACATTAAATATTATGTTTTCCCATTGTCATGGATCATTATCAACTATGTAATCACCTACAATATTAGTAACGACATCGACACCAAAAGAAACTATCAAACCCCCTACCGGACCCAAAAATGCATTTGCAACAACATCAGTTGCAATTGATACTACACCTAATAAACCTTGTAATAGATATTGTCATCATTGAGTTTTCTTTTTTTGTTGGTTTAACTTAAGTGTTGTTGCTTTCTTACTTAATTGATCATTGATTGTTGAAAGAACTAATGAAGAATTAGTCATTATTTTTTATTGTCTTTTTTCTCACTTGATTGTTCTTTGATGATTTTTTGTTTAATATTTTCTACAGATGATCTAAATAATCCTTTTTCTTTATCTTCTTCCGAGAATGTTTCTGAACCATTGTTTTCAATTCTTGTTGAAGCAGTCGAATTTCCGTATTTATTCATAAATTCTATATTTGTTCCTTCTTCAAAAGAAGCTAAAATTAATTGCTCATAAATTACACCTAATACTTGTTCTCTAGCACAATGTAATCTTTGATTTCTTTGTCATTTAGGATCACCATCAAATTGGAATCAGTCACCTATTCCGATTTTTGTGTAACCAAGTGCTCCCATTTTTCCGGTAGTTACCATGATTCAATTAACACCTTCTGGAAGGTTAGATGTTGGAATTACATCAATTCCAAGAACATTTTTGATTCTTGCAGTTTTGAACAATTCGTTTCCTGATTCTGATGCAAAAACTCCAGATTTAGATAATAATAAATCTAGTTTCTCTTCATCAATTAAACAAACTACATCTGTTAAATTAATTCCTCTTGCGTATTTAAAATTAGCATCATATGCAGTTGCTGCATTAGGTTTTCCTATTTTTTTAATAACTGTTTTTGCTTGTGACAAGGAATTATAAACATCATCTGCTGTTGTTAGATTTTTTATTTCAACATGTGCTCCTTTTTTAAATGTTGTTGCTTCATTGTGAGCTGCTTTAATTGCAGTTTGAGTTTTTTGTGCTGAAAAAGCAAGATTGTTTAATGCTAGTACTTCATTGTCAATTCTGATCGCATCACTAAAATTGATAACTTGTCTTGCAAGACCGTCCTTATATGAACCATCATCTGCTGAAATATCTATTCCATTCAATTTATATTTATCAACAATTTCAACAGGTCTTAATCTTACTGGATTGATTTCTAGTGTTTTATATTCTAATTCTTCTGGATTTTTAACTAATTTTCCATCTACATATGAAACTGTTGGCTCTGATTTTGCAATTGCTCTATAATCAATATCTGCAAATTTAGAAGTATCTACTGCTGATGTGTTTGCAATTAACTCAATAATTGTAGGCGTTGAAAGATATGGTGCTATCTCTGCCAATACTGTGTCTAGTTCGATATTGTGTCTTTGCCCTTGTGCGTCAACTGTTGTTACGCTTACTGTATATGATTTTGGTAATGTTAATGCCATATAATTCTCCTTTTATAAATAAATTTTTGGTTTATTTTGATTTGATTCTTGTTTTTGTGATTTTTTATAATTAATGTTTTTGTTTTCTAATTGTTTTAAAATTGATTTTTCAAGATTTTCATAAGATGAATAATCAAAAGATTTTGTATCCAATGAACTCTTATTAACTTCATATTTTTTTAATAAATGAGAAGTAAATATATCGATTGTTGTATTTAATTTTTTAATTTCTGTATCTTTAACTTTTAATTTTTTAATTTCATCTTCTTGTTCTGCTATTTTTGTTTGATAATCTTGAATATATTCACTTATATGATTATTAAAATCATCTTCTGTTTTGAATTCAAGATAATTTTTTTCATCTTGGTGATTTTCTTGTTCTTTTTCCATAATTTATTCCTTGCTTTCATTGTTTGTTGCTTTTTTGTAATCAATTTTTTCAGTTTCTTGTATATTAATCTTATTTGGATTGACTAAGGTTCCTTGTTGATTTTGTAAGTATTCATTTTCTTGATTTTTTAGATATTTTGTCGATCCAGATATTTCTACATCTATTTCAATATCATCAAAATTAAAATTTTTAAATTCATCGACATTGTTTGATAAATAATCAAAGAAAACATTTCTTATAAATTCCTCTCATCCCATCTCAAGCAAATTAGCTTTTATCTCAATGTAATCATCTGACTGTGAGTTAATTTGATTTGCTTCAGCACTATGAATATTTTTAGTTCCAGCATCAAGGGTGTTTCTTGGTGAGAAAGAGTATTCTTTTATTTTGTTATCATAAAATTTCAACTTTTCAATTATTGCAACTGATTGTGATAGACCTTGTTGTATCTGCAGACCACCTGATTGCAATAATGAAAATATATTTTTATTTTCAAAAATAACAGCTGAAGGATCATATAATGTTTCTTTTAAATTCTTAACATTCTGCATCGAACCTTGTGTGTTGGGCTGATTCAAATGAAATAATGATTTTGATGTTAAACTGTCTGCAAGCATCATATCTAAATGTTTGTTATAGTCTTCTACTCATTTAGGATTAACATTATCTAAATCAGATTTACCTTCTGGATTATTCTTAAAAAAACTAAAAAAATAGTTTGTATATGGTTGAATGTGATCTACTACAAACTTTCCTTCTTCAAAATATTGAAAAGTATATTTGTAGTTTACTGATAGATTTAAAGTGCAATTAATATTATAGTCATTTTTTCCGAAAATTGGTAAATAAAATTGTAATACAATTTTTTCTAATTTTAATTTCGGAGCAAACTGAACATATATTGGTTTTGCAACAACAATTTTTGGTTTTTCTTTATCAAAATATGTAGTTAACATCAAAGTCATTATTCCATTTTTAGAAAGTTCAGAAACAAGTTGGTAATTTATTTCTAAAAGATTATTGTTAGATTTTAATTTTTCTCATTCTTTTTGTACTTGCTCATTTTTAATTTCAATTTTAGGTTCAATAGTTGCTATTGTTGTTGCAAATAGTTTTGAAATATGTTTTTTAAACATATCATTGTTTGATATTCAGAAATCTTTTTCGTCAGCCATAATTACACCTCTATTTCTTTAATTTCTTTTTTTGTTTGTTCTATCTTCTCTTTTTGTTTTCTTATCATTGAATTAATTTCTGTTGAAAATGATGATCAATCCTTCAATACTTCTAATGTTATTTCTTCAAGTTCTAATCTTGCTTTAAGTGCATCTAATTGTGTTATTTCCATATTATTCATCTTCTAATTCTTGAAAGTATCATAATGAACAATGAAAGCAATAATTTCCAGTATTGTGAGTTCTAAAGGTTTTAATTTGTTTTTTACACATATCGCACTTGATTCATTCATTGTGATTATCTTTTCAATTGTTTCATGCTTCAATTGCTAATCTATATGTTTCTTTATTCATAATAGACATAACCACCTTTTGGTTTTTTAATTCAACATCTAAAACAAATAGAATATGATTCTACTGCTATAAGTCATCTGCTATACTTGTCACATCTATCACATTCAGTACAATCATATTGTTTATTTTTATTTCAATCATCCAATATTTCTTTGTAATTACTTTCTATTTTTTTACTCATTGAAAATCTCCTGTCCTAAGCAATCTTCACACATTGTTTTTCCTTTACTCAAACTTACTTTTATAGCAATCATCACACATGTGTCATATTATTGGATAATACTCTCCATCTCTAATATATTCTTTTTCTTGTTCATAAATTGTTTGTGTTATTTTGAATTGTTTTTTTAATCTCTGTTTACAAAGAAAACATTTTTTTGTGATTTTGACAATCATTTTGAATGTTTTATACACAAGAAAAGAAAGTAAATTAAAAAAATAGTTGCAAAACCAATTAATACTCAACAAAATCAACCTAAAGAATATGCTCAGTCCATTCCATTTGTTCACTCAAATGCTTCACTAACTTTTGTCATATTGAATTTTATTCTAAATAATTCAAATCAATCAAAACCTAGTATTATCATTATTCATCTCCTTTATTTTTATCCATAAAACAGTAGAAGCAGTACCACTTTTTACAGTCTGTTGAAATTGTTAAATTTTCATATTCTTGACAAACAAAGCAAACCCTATTTTTCTTTTTTTGTTTTTTTCATTGTTTGAGTTTTTTGTTATGTATTTCTCTTTCATCCATTTTATTCACCTATTAAAAAATTATTTTGCATAATGACAATTTGATAAAAAATACTTACTGCGTATTCCATTGCATTAATAAGATCATATATTTCCGGATTTATTTTTTCATCTCTTTTTCAATTATCATCAAATGCTTGTTTTGAAATATATTCTAATAATGCAAGAGAACTAAAATCAAATTGAATAATTTGTTTTTGGAAACATTCTAAGAAAAATTTACATCTATTTGAAATATTAAAATCAATAATGAAATTTGGATTTTTGTTTTTGATAGCTTTAATGGGGGCTATATTTAAATTATTTTCAGCAATATATTTAGTTGCTAATTCTAATATCACATCTTCTTTACTATCAATAGCTAAAATGCTTTCTTCAAGATTGTAAATCTCATTCAATCCTGTAATTAAAGATAGTAAATATTGAATAAGAGTAAATCTTTTGAAATTTGAAAAATCTTTTGATGATATCTCTTTTGAAAATAAAATGACAACCTTACCATCGTTAGTTAGTCCTACTCTGCAATAACCATTCTTGTCTTTTAATCCAGGATCAAAACCATCAACAATTATTTGAAAATCTTCTTTGTTGAATTCTTTTGTGTAGATTAAGTTCTCATAGATTTGATTATTCTCATCATAGATGTATTTTCTAAAAGGATATATAACACTTGATGATTGATTATCATATGGTTCTCCTGCAACCGTAATGTCATATAGCTTTGGATTTTCTTTTTTTAGATTTTCATATTCTTTTAATTGAAATTCATCTATTTCACTCTTCGGAACATAGAATCTACTCATTCTTAAAATTGAACAATTCAATTCTTCATCTTCTGCAAAAAGATATGATTGTTCAACTAGCTTTTCTCTATTTTCCTTGTTGAATGGAAGAATTGGTTGAACATATTTTTCACACACCCAATGGTTTGAATCATAAATGTTGAATAAGAATACCATTCTGCGCTTTTGGTTTGGTTTTCTTTTTGTTCTAAGAATAGTTGATTGCAAGATGAATTGCATATCTGCAGGTTGTTTTGTATAAATCTTTTCCAACTCATTACCTAAATCAGCAGGGTTTTGCTGAATCTCATCAAAGAACACATCACATATGTCAAAATTCATTTTCTTTAAAGTTAAACCTGCAAATGAATTAACCAATTCAAAGTTAGCAAAGAATATAGCTTGACCTGTAGGTTTAAAAACTACAACTTTTGCATAGATATCAAAAAATGGTGTTAAATCAATGTTATGTTCTACTTTAAGAAAATCCAAAGCTTTTTGGAAACAAGGATGAATTGTATTTTGAATATCAATAGAAAGATTTCTTGCTCAAACAGCGCAATAATCAGGTTCATTAACAATGCGATAAATGGTATCAATCATACAACCAAAGGATTTAGATACATTCTTTGCTCCCATGATTAATTTTCATGTGGTGGAACTATCTAAACATTTGATGTAGGATTTGTGTTCTTTATTGTCTGTGTAATTTAATATTTCATCTCTGATGTGTTTGGGAAATGAAGGAATGTTATTAATTATATTCATCTAAACTTTTCCTAATATGTAAATATATTTGCAATATAGAACTTGATGATAAGACCAATTGGTTATTAAAATCTTTTTTCAAATCTGAAAGAACAAATAATTTACCATTTTGTGTCGATCATGCAACTATTAAAAATCTATTGTTAATTTTGACTGCATCCAATATTGGAAATTCAAATTTTAATTTTTCAATTCTTAATGTATTCATAATTTCCTACTTCACTAAATAATGTCGGGGGAGGTTTTTTTCAGGGGGTGTTCTCATTCCTAGATATAATGGTGATTATATCTAATAGCACACACAACTACTCATTTAACATACACACAAATATACTACTAACTTACAATACTGAAGTTCTTTTTAAAAAGAAATATCTTTTAGATATTCTTTTAAAAAGAACATTAGAATGAAATTAGAATAATAGTGGTGAATGGTACATAAGGGTGGTTGTGTGTGGGTTATACAAATACTTGTTCACCCACACTATTAAATAATTCACTTCTTAAACTATCAAAAACAAAAACATTTGGTTCTGTAATAGAATTAAAATCAAAGCTATACAAACCGTGTTTAACAATAACAAAGTATCCATCAAAGTAAAAGTCATAACTCTTTTGCACATCTAAATGATGTGGTGTTTGAATTAAATTAATGTTGTATTTTGCTTTAAAAAACTCTATCGCTTTTGTTTCACTAACATAAAGTTTTCAAAATGAATACTTCAAGTAGTAGATTCAATATCTTCTTTCATACTTTTTGTATTTCATACCTTTGACAAAAAAGAACTTATTTTGAACTAAATATTCTTTCCATTGATCAATGGTGTTTGGTTTAAGTTTGTGAATTAAGTCACCAAACCAAACATTGCGACTAATTCAATATTTTGACAGTTCTTTGATTATTCTTTGCTTTTTCATTTTCTAGGTCCTGTGTTAACAAAACAATTTGTCTTTTTAATAATTTATTTTCAGCAATTAACTTTTGCACATCTATTGAATCAATAGGAGCAATAGATGATAATGAATTAATTGATTTTAAATATTGGATATTTAATTTTGAATAATATTTTCTAGTTGTGTCTAATTTCTTGTGTCCTAATAAATCGGCAATGTCCTCGAGTGCTGCACCATTCATTCTTAAAATCGATCCTTTTGTTCTTCTTAAAACATGTGGTGATAAAGAAATTGATAAATTTGTTTGTTTACCTATTTTGTTCAAAAGATATTGAATTCTTTTAACATTAATTTTTGAAAAATCAAAATTAGACTTTTGCAATTGTATTAGGTATTCAAATGTTTCAATTTCTAAAAAAATGTTTCTATAAGAATTTTGATTTTTAATAGTCTTAATTGAAATTTCATTCGAATTGACATTTTTCCAATCCACTGATACAAACTCTTGAATTCTTGCTCCTGTGTCAAGAAGTGCGTTGAAAATAAATTTTTGTTCCAAGTCTACTAAATGGTTTTTCACTTCTTGTACTTCCGCAAATGTTAAATCATTTTTCTTTGATACAAAAGCTTGTTCATATCTTTTGATTCCAGATGAATCTTTTCCTAAACTTTCTAAATATTTAATAATCCAATAAGCATACATTCTCTTTGAATTTAATGAAATTTCAAGGTTAGAAATAAATTCATTAATAGAATTTTGATTGTTAATATCAACATTTTTTAAAATTTTTTTGACGTATGAATTCATATTATCCTTTTGTTTTGTTTTTGACATAATCTTCTAGTGCAAACCTTACAACATCTGACTTCTTAAGTTCTTTTTTGTTTAATTCATTTTCTTTTTGAATGATTGTGTATAAAGCGATTAATGTTGAATCATCAATTCTAAATGCAATTATGTTATTCTTTTTACTCTTCATCAAAATTAAAAGTTGAATTAATTGATGGTAGATAAAAAATTTTTTTATCAATCTTAAATGAATTGATTAAATGCAAATTCTTAAGTTTATTTAAAGCTCTTTTGCAAGTTGATTGATCAAGATTTAGTTTGTATGACATTCCATTAACTGTTAAATACCTTTCATGAAATTCAATTTTTGAAAATGAATTTATAAATGCTAGAATAAGTAACTCAGATTTTGATAAATCATAATCTAACATTCAACTGTGTATTGTAAAAAAGAATTTTGACACTTTAAATCTATCAACAATTTTTTGAATTTATCTTTTTTCATTGTTACTCCGTAAATGCATTTTATGTCATGCTCAGTCCATTCCAATAAACCTGTACTATAGACATAAGTGTTTTGCAGAGATATAAATTCCTAATTTTATTTTTATTATTTTTGAAAGAGTTTTAGCAGAAGTTTTGTTCCTTGTTGCTTTAGCAACTTGCCTGATTAATTTACCAATTTCATAATATTTTGAAATTGATTTTT
>CASEIC010000057.1 GCA_949288045.1 uncultured Mycoplasma sp.
CAACTTCTTGTTCAATAATTCATTTAACAAATGCTTCTTTTAATTCATCATCATTCTTATACATTTTTCCATTGAAATATTTAAAGTCTTCCTCATAAACTGAATTAACTTTAATTGGTTGTATAATTTTCATGTCTGAAACGGTTCTAGTATACTTGGTTTCATTATAGAAACCACCTCTAAATGTTCATTGTCCACCATTTCATGACCATTCTGCATAATCAGTTTTATAGATATAAGTTGAATTGTAAGTTTCTAATGGAGGGTTAATCATATTATAAAGTTCATATACCATATATGCTGTACTTATTCAACCCATTGCAGCTCCAGCATAATTAAAGAACTTTTTAAATCTATTTCAATGTTTTCTAGCATTGAATTTTTTTGAAGAACGAGCATCAGAATTAGTTGTTCTCTCAATGTTAGAACTTAACTCATTATTACTAGTACTTGACACACCTTCAACAGGATCAAAATCTATACTTTCATTTATAGCTGAATTAACCGAATTTCTTCTACTAGATGTTGGATTAGTTGCATTAAATCTAGCAGAAGTAGCCTCTGATATACTAAGATCAGTAGCAGTCATTCTATTTCTTACATTCCGAGACATGTTTTCAATATCATTAACAACACCTCTTTGATCTGCAGCTGCTGCTATTACTGATGCTCTTTGAAGAGTTGAAGAATTAGCACTTATGTTAGTACTCATTTTAGCTGCTGCTTTTGCTGTGTATTTTGTATTAGTTCCAGCATCATTTAAAGAAGTTAAATTTTTAACAAACAATCTATCATTATCAATTTGATTCGATAAAGATCTATAATACTTATACTCATTTGTATAAAATTCAACAGCATTAGGTTTATTTTTATAATTTTCAATATTCATTAAAGCATTATGTTTTCTAACAGCAACTGCTTCTTGGAAATTATCAACCATTTTTACAAATGCTTGTGGATCATTAACTAATAAATTTGAATTAAGTGTTGCTTGTTTAAATGATCTATAATATTTATCAAATGCTTTTGCAGTTTCAACTCTTGTAACTCTTCTATTTTCATAACAATTATTTGATAATTTCGATGCATCTCCATATAAACGCCCCTCAACAGATACAGTTTGAAGTGCTGAAGTATAATGTTCTATATTTTTTTGATAAAATCTATGTAATCTATTACCTTTTAAAGATGAATTATATTTTTTTGTATATGATTCCATACTACTAATGTATTTATTTGCTGCATTTGATGGTCTATAGTTAGTATTAGCATTTTTATTCATTTGACTAATAAAATCATCTGATAATGTCTTTTTTAACGCATTTTTTTGTTCTTTTAGCTTCTTGTCTCAAGCTTCTTGTTTATTTTGTGATCACAAAGAATCATCAATTTCACCGGTTTTAGCAACATGTTCTAGATATGGATCATCAGGTAAATTATATGTTTTTTTATAATTTTCATAATATGCCTTGTTAATTTTAACTATTTCATTTTCGAAATATCAATCATCTACAAATCTTTCTTTTTTAAATAATGATATTAGATTATCATAATCTAGTCCTGTTAATGCTCTAGAATTTTTGCTATAAGAAACACTTGAAAAAGATTTCATTTGTTTTTTATCAGCTTCAAGTTTAAATTTATTTTCAAATTCAGTTCTATTATTAGCTAGTGACTCATTAGGTAATAAACCACTACTACTATTTTTAGCTGACAGAGCTAAATTATCAGATGAAATTGTTTTTGTT